>CAYREF010000014.1:0-38629 GCA_964423265.1 uncultured Actinomycetota bacterium | reverse complement strand
TAGAAGATGAAGTTAGAGAGTGGAGTAATAACTACAAAAAACTAAAGAAAATAATTTTTGAGATATCCAGGACAGGCAGGGAAATAATAAGAAGATATGTTACTGAGAAAAAACTAAAGAAAGGGAGGCAGTGATAGGTGATGTCTTCTTAAAGACGGTTAGCCATTTTTTCCCCAAACTAACAAAATGGCTTAGCGGGGTAGATGATCCCAGAGAGAAAAACAAAATAACCTACAGCCCCAGCCTCATGTTGTGGTTTGGGTATTTTATTGTTTGTATATAATAGCAATATAAAGGTTAATATGGTAGGGGATAAGTATTGGCTTGGGGAAACTATTTTCTTCTCTTATACGCCAATCTAAAGTCTCTCAGCCCTATTTTAACCAACATCTAATGTATTTTCCCTTAAGTAATACAGTAAGTTATAATGAAGGGATCCAAAATTGAAGCCACTGTATAAATAAAAATATAAAATTAAAGTTCCCAATGCATAGTAGGAAAATCTTGGATAAAGATGTAAAAATTAGGATTTTAATAGACTCAAATTGCTTTAATAAAAGATCCTTTTATTAAGAAAAATACCAGAATTAAATGTGTAACAAAAATTAAATTTCGAGCCTGTTTTGAAAAGAATTAAATAATTCAAAGTTTATCTAAAATATTTGGCGTGTATTAAAAAATACCTAAATTCAATTTGACTTATATGAAAGTGAGTATTAGTATATAAGCAATTACTTAAATATTTTATAAACTACAATGCCTAATAATATAACTAAAACAGCAGAATTTTTTAAGGCTTTAGGTGATACTACCCGTATTAAAATCTTAAAACTGTTACTCTCGCACGATAATCTTTGTGTAGGCATGATTGCATTTAAATTAAATATAACTCAACCTGCTGTTTCCCAGCACTTCAAGATCTTAAAAACAAATGGAATAGTTGAAGGTAAAAGAGATGGGTATAGCATACATTACAGAATTAGAGAAGATGTTTTTAAAAAATATGGGATTGAACTGGCCAAAATAATAAAATAAAAAGAAGATAAAAGTAAACCAAAAAATAAAAATTTTATAGAAAGTAATCAGATAGAATAAATGGAAAATATTATAGAGGTTAAAAATCTGACAAAAAACTATGGTAACCTAACTGCTGTAGATAATATTTCTTTTAGTGTTAGAAAGGGTGAAATTTTTGGATTCCTGGGACCAAATGGAGCAGGAAAAACTACAACCATAAGAATGCTTACGGGAATATTAATTCCAAACAAGGGGCTTGCGGTAATTGACGGAATTGACATGAATAAGAATCCCATTGCCGCTAAATCAAAAATTGGAGTTATTCCAGAAACAGGCAATATTTACCAGGACCTCTCCTGCCTTCAAAATATATTACTTGCGGGAAAATTTTATGGTTTGAAATCTTCCAAACTTCTAAAAAGATCGGAAGAACTTCTTGAGCAACTGGACCTATACCAGAAAAGGAACAATCCGGTTGGGGAATTCTCAAAAGGCCAGAAACAGAGAATTAGCATTGCCTCAGCCTTAGTCCATAATCCGGAAATTCTTTTTTTAGACGAGCCCACCTCAGGGCTGGATGTACAGAGCCAGAGGCTCATAAAAGACATAATGAAGGATATGAATGACCATGGAACAACTATTTTTTTAACCACCCATAATATAGAAGAGGCAAATATATTATGTGACATAGTTTGCATTATAAACAATGGAAGGATTGCAGCCATTGATAAACCCGAAAAGCTTAGAAGCACTATAGAAAAGACAAAGTCTGTAGAGATATCTTTCGATAAAAAGATAGACACCGCTATTCTAAGAGAAAACAGGAATATAAATAAAATAGATACATATGGAGATAAGCTAAGGCTTTATACAGAAAGCCCAGACAGGGTGCTTAAATATATAGCAGGGTACGCCGAGGAAAATGATTTGGAGATTCTTACTCTGGAAATACTTAAGGCAAGCCTTGAAGATGCTTTTATAAAATTCATAAAGAAAAAAAGTGATGCATAGGATTAAACAAACTTTTAGAAGCATATTGGTAGTAACAGAAAAAAATATCAGGATCTATTACTCCAAACCGCCAATCATTATATTTGGACTTCTTTTTCCGTTTTTCTTGTTTCTTGCCTTCTTTATGGGGAGAAATGCTGACCTGTATAATTTTTTCCCGGGTTTTCTTGCAATGTCTGTATTTTTTACCTCTTCTTCTGTCGGTCCGTTGATTACTCCCTGGGAAAAGTCTGCGGGGACATATGAGAGGCTACTTTCTTTTCCGGTTACTGTTAATACTTTGATACTGGGAGATGCAATGGCTGGCATGGTATTTGGATTGGGGTTGAACGTGGTTCTGGTCTTAGTTGGAGTTTTTACTCTTAATTACAGCCTAAATATTCTGGTTCTTGTCTTTGGAATAATAGTTTCTTCATTTGTTTATTCTTCGCTTGGAGTTTTTCTTGCCTCGCCTTCTTCCAAGAATCCTTCAAAAACAATGTTGCTCTCAGGCATAGTTCGTTTCCCCCTTATATTTATAAGCGGGATCTTTGTACCCATAGGTCAGCTGCCTCCTGCCGGAAAAGTCCTCTCTTATTTTTCTCCCATAACATACCTGGTTGACATATTTAATTATAGCCTGAAAGATTCGCATAACCTGAATTTATTTCTGGATTTTGGGGCTCTCATAGGATTTGCTGTTGCCTTTCTCTTTTTAGCTAATTTTTTCCATAGGCGCAACCTCTTAAAAGGTCTGTGATTTTTTCTAGCGGGATATCAATTATTTTTTTAACAGGATTTAAAAATCCTATAAGTGGCCCCTGTCATATCTGCTTGTTTAGGTGCTACTATTTTATTTTTAAATTTATTTAAGTGGGTTGAATAATAATCTTTTCTAATTCTATAAATTTTCATATCAACCTAAGAAGGTTTTCACAATATTTTATGACAAAGGAAAATCATTAAATGTTCACCAAGGGAAATACTATGAATTCTAATAAAAAATTAAAAATCTTTGTTTCATTGTTAACCATAATTTTATTTACTTCTTTACTTTTTTCCCGTAAAGAATCAGAACAAGAAATTTCTTATATTGGTTTTGGTGACCAAACGACAATCAGTGGTCCCATGCACTGTATTCAAGTCGACGAGAAGCTATATATGGTTGATGCAGGGTCTTTTTATGGTGATGATGGTAATAATTATCCATTACCCGAAGAATTAGATATTGGTAGTTTAGAAGCAGTATTTATAACACATACACACGTAGACCACATAGGCAGACCCCCTCTTTTGCTAGAAGAGGGCTATCTTGGTCCAATATATATGACTGAGATAACATAAGACCTTATAAAAATTGTACTTCCCTCTAATATAAAATACTTAGATTGGTTATTGGAGGCGTGATGGATGAAAGTACAGAAAAAAACTTGTACAACCTAGCTAATTTTGCAATTTTTGAAACTATAAAAATATTGTTGCGTCTAACACACAAAATTAAGGCAAAGGGAAAAACATGGCAAAATTAAACAAAGAAGATATCAAAAAGATAATACCCCATAGGGAGCCATTTTTAATGGTTGATGAAATAGTTGAAGTTAAGCCCGGTAAAAATATAACCGGGATTAAGCATGTGAGGGAAGATGAATATTATTTTAAAGGGCATTTCCCCGGTAACCCCATAATGCCAGGAGTGCTAATGGTGGAAGCAATTGCGCAGGTTGGTGCAGTTTCCCTGCTAATGCTTCCTGAAAATAAAGGAAAGCTGGCATTATTTGCGGGAATAGACAAGGTAAGATTTAAGAAATTAGTAAAGCCGGGTGACGACCTTGAAATACAGGTAGAAATGCTGCAGTTTAGGAGGAATGTAGGCAAGGCAAAAGGTGTGGCAAAAGTTAGCTCTAATATTGCATGCAGCGCAGAAATTATGTTTGCAATACAGTAATGGAAAGGTTTATGGGCAAGATAGCACTGATGTTTCCAGGCCAGGGCTCACAATATGAGCAGATGGGGCTGGATTTTTTAGAAAAAAATAAGCAGTATAAAAAATACTTTGATATGTGCACCCAGCAAATGGGGGAAGAAGCAGTAGGCATATTAAGGGAAGGCGAAAAGCTTGGCAATACCAGATATAGCCAGCCCCTTATATACACTTTAAGTTCTGCGGTTTGTGATTATTTAGACGATACTAGCTCTATAAGGTTAAAAGCCTCTGCAGTAGTAGGGCACAGTCTGGGGGAATATACTGCCCTATATGGAGCGGGTGCATATAGCTTTGCTCAGGGTTTGGAGCTTGTGGATTTCAGGGCTAAAATTATGGCAGAGGAAAACAGGGCTGCAAATGGGATGATGGCAGCCGTGCTTAGCAGGAATATCGGTAAGATAAAAGATATTGTCCAAAAAAATAATGCCTATATTGCAAATTATAATGATTATTCCCAGTATGTTATAAGTGGCCAGAAGAGGAATGTTAAAAGTGCAATTAAAGAACTTAAGGCTAATGGAATAAGGAAGGTCATTCCCTTGAAGGTAAATATTGCCTCCCATTGCCCGCTCATGGAAGGAGTAGCAGGAAGGCTAGCTAATTATCTATTGAAAAATGTTAAAATAAAGGGAACTGAGATTCCTTTTTATTCTTCAACCAAGGGCAAGTTTGTGGATAAGGAGGATATTAAAGCGGCATTGACCCAGCAGCTGGTAATGCCTATAAAGTGGCTGGATACAGTTCTTTTTTTATTGCAGTCAGGATATGAGGTATTTATTGAAATAGGACCAAAAACAGTATTGGCTAATCTGGTGAAGAGAATTTCAAGGCATGCTGGCAAGAAAGCCAGGGTATTTAATACAGATAGCGTGGATGATATTAAAATTTTGCAAAATTATTTAGAGGGGGAAAATAATCCCAATGAAACTTAAAGGGAAAGTAAGCATTGTAACTGGCGGCGCCAGAGGAATAGGCAAGAAAATAACCGAATATTTATTGAAAGAAGGCTCTACCGTTTATTTTTTTGATGTAGATGACGAAAACGGGAAGAAAACCCAGGAAGAGTTCTCGAGCCAATTTGGGGAAGAAAATATCTACTATTTTAATGTAGACATAACTAATGAAGGTGACGTAAAAAATTCAATGGAAAAGATAGTAGACGAGAAAGGTGCCGTGGATATTCTAGTTAATAATGCAGGTATAACCAGGGATAATCTGGTTTTAAGGATGAGCCTTGATGACTGGAAAAAAGTAATAGAGATAAACTTAACCGGTGCTTTTATATGTACAAAGAATGTAATAAGAAGCATGGTCAAGAGCAGGCAGGGGAAAATAATTAATATTTCCTCTATCGTGGGCTTGCATGGCAATGCGGGTCAGAGCAATTATTCAGCAGCCAAGGCAGGCCTGGTCGGGCTAACTAAGTCTGTTGCCAAGGAGCTTGCTGGGAGGAATATTCAGGTGAATGCTATAGCCCCAGGCTATATCAATACTGAAATGACCAGAAAATTGCCGGAAAAGGTTAAAGATAAATTGATAGATTTAATACCAAGCGGAAGGCTTGGCAGTGTGGAAGATATAGCAAAAGTGGTAGTATTTTTGGCTGGGGAAGAGTCTGATTATATAACTGGATTTGTGGTAAATGTTGACGGGGGAATGGGTATCTAATTAAGAATAGAAAGAGGACTAAATATGAATAATACCAGAGTAGTAATTACAGGTATGGGAATAATGAGTTCTTTAGGGTTAAGCATTGCTGGATTCTGGGAAAATTTAAAAAATGGAAAATCGGGTATTAGCGGGATAGAAGGATTTGATTTAGAAAACATTAAATCAAAAATAGCTGCCCAGGTTAAAAATTTTAATCCTTCAGATTTTATGGATAAAAAGCTGTCAAAAAGAATGGATAGGTTTGCACAATTTGCTGTAGCTGCAGCATCTACAGCCATAGAGGATAGCAACTTGCAGATAGATGCCAATAATGGTTATGAGATAGGAGTATATATTGGCAGCGGGGTTGGAGGCTTAAAAACACTTGAGGGCCAGCATATAAGGTTGCTTGAGAAAGGACCACACAGGGTGAGCCCGTTTCTTATCCCTATGATTATAAGTAACATGGCAGCTGCACAGGTTTCTATTATGAGTGGGGCTAAGGGCCCTGTAAGTACTACAACTACAGCCTGCGCAGCCGGCTCAAATGCCATAGGAGATGCTTTTAAGATAATACAGAGAGGGGATGCTAAAGTAATGTTATGTGGGGGAAGCGAAGCGCCCATAACTCCCTTGGGCATGGCAGGATTTTCCAACATGCATGCGCTTTCCACTAGAAATGATGAACCTAAAAAGGCATCCAGACCTTTTGACCGGGACCGGGATGGCTTTGTAATGGGAGAAGGTTGCGGCATTCTAGTGCTGGAAGATTTAGAGCATGCCATAAACAGAGGGGCAAAAATTTATGCAGAAATGTTTGGATATGGCCTATCGGGGGAGGCTTACCATATGACAGCATTGGAGAAGTCAGGAGAAAATGTGGCAAGGTGCATGAAAAATTGCCTGGATGAAGGAAACATCGATTTAGGCAAGGTTGATTATATAAATGCTCATGGTACTTCAACCCCGTTAAATGATGTTGTGGAAAGCAATTCCATAAAAAAGCTTTTTGGAAAACAGGCAGAAAAAATAAATATTAGTTCTACAAAATCAATGACTGGCCATTGCCTTGGGGGAGCGGGAGCCATAGAAGCTGTAGCTTCTATTCTGGCAATAATTAATGACACTATCCCTCCAACCATTAATTTGGATAACCTTGATAAAGAATGCAAGGGGTTAAATTATACCCCTAAAGAAAGTGTAAGTAGAAAGGTAGATGTAGCCATTTCTAATTCTATGGGTTTTGGCGGACATAATGTTTGTTTGGGTTTTAAAAAATGGAAAAAATAACTTGTAAAAATTGTAATAAAGAAATAGATAGGGAAAAATTTGTATTAAATTATAAAGTTTGTCCCAACTGCAGCTACCATGGCTATATGAGTGCCAGGGAAAGGCTGCAAATAACAATAGATAAAGATAGTTTTGCAGAAATTGGAGGGAAAATAGATTCTAAGGATTTCCTAGGCTTCTATGACCTTAAAAAATATGAAGATAGATTGGAAGAGGCAAAGCTTAAGTCAGGCTTAAGCGAAGCAATACTGACTGGGGAAGCAAAGATTGGCGGCTACCCTATTTCTATTGGAGTTATGGATTTTAAATTTATGGGTGGAAGCATGGGTAGCGTGGTCGGGGAAAGAATAAAATTACTTGTAAATAACTGTATAGAAAAAAATATACCTCTTTTAATTTTTTGTGCTTCCGGAGGAGCCAGGATGCAGGAAGGCATAGTGTCCCTTATGCAGATGGCAAAAACAGTTTCTGCTGTAAATAGGCTAAAAGAAAAAAAGATTCCCTACTTTTCAATTATTACCAATCCTACTACCGGGGGAGTAAGTGCCAGTTTTGCTACCGTCGCAGACATCATTATAGCAGAGCCGGGTGCACTTTTCTGTTTTGCCGGCCCCAGGGTAGTTGCTCAGACCATAAAAAAAGAATTGCCCCAAGACTTTGGTTTATCTGAGAGGAACCTAAAAAATGGCCAGATTGATATGATAGTAGAGAGAAAAGATATGGCCCAAAAATTAACAAAATTATTTAATTTTTTTAAAGCAAATGGATCTAAGTAAGATAAAAAATATACCAAAACATTATTTTAAAGAAATTCTGAAATCTTTTTCCAAGCTGGAAAAGTTAAAAAAGTTAAACCTGTTTTCAGGCATACATTTCAAAGAGGCCGAGAAAAAACTGGCCGAAAAGGTTGAAAATTATAAGAAAGTTGAAAAAGAAGCTATAAAAGCATGGAAAATAGTGCAGCTTTCCAGGCATGATAAAAGGCCCCAGACATCTGATTATATGGAAGGTATCTTTGATGAGTTTATTGAGCTTTCTGGAGACAGGCTGAGCGCAGATGACCATTCTGTTATAGCGGGACTTGGAAAGATGAATGGCCGGACTGTAGCAGCAGTGGGTCACACTAAGGGAAAAAATATAAAAGAAAGAATAAAGTACAATTTCGGAATGAGCTCACCCCAGGGATTCCGCAAGTCTCAAAGAATTATGGAGCTTGCAGACAGATTTGGTTTTCCTGTAATTACTTTTATTGATACTGGAGGTGCTTACCCAGGCATAGAAGCAGAGGATAGCGGGCAGGCGGGTGCAATCTCCAATAGTATATTACGCATGTTTAAATTAAAGGTTCCTGTAATATCGGTCCTTATTGGTGAGGGGGGTAGCGGTGGAGCATTAGCGCTGGCTATAGGGAATTATATAATTATGCTTAAGAATTCCACTTATTCAGTTATATCTCCTGAAGGCTGTGCTGCAATACTGTGGAAAGACCCTTCAGGGACCAAACTGGCAGCCAGGGCTCTAAAACTTACCTCAAAAGAATTACACAGGCTGGGTATTATTGACCGGATTGTAAATGAGCCTATGGGCGGGGCTCACACCAGACCGGATAGAATGGTAAAGATAATTAAGAAAAATATTGAAGTTGCACTGGAAAGGCTGGAAAATGTTCCAGGCGATAAGTTAAAAGCAGACCGTGCAGAAAAATTTGAAAAGATAGGGCATTTTAGTAGCTAACTTCCAACAAACAATATTACCTGGGATCCAGAAAGTATATATTTACCCGCCTCAGGAAACTGCCCCAGTATCAGTCCTTTCTGGACAGAATAGGAAGCTTCAACTTCCCTAATTTCATAACTGATGCCTAAAGAACTTAGAGTATTTACAGCTTCTTCCAGGCTTGCCTGCATAAGGTTGGGGACAGTTAACATTTCTTGGGTGGTTGATATATAAACATTAATGGTACTGCCTGTATCAATTTCTGTGCCAGGAGGGGGATAAGTTTCTACAACTGTGCCTGGCAAGTAACTGGTATCATGCTTTTTCCCGGTTATTATTTTCAGCCCCAGGGACCGCAGGTGGGATTTGGCAAATAGGTAATCTGCTCCTATTATGTTGGGGATGGTTATTATTTCTTTTCCTAAACTTACTGTTAAATTAATCTTGCTAGATAGAGGCACTTTTTTGTAGGGTGTTAGGCTCTGGCTGGTTACCGTATTTTTTTTAAAGATATCGGAATTTTCTTCTTTTATTTCTCCTATTCTTAATCCGGAATCTTCTATAATAGCTTTAGCCTCTCCCAGTTCTAACCCTATAGTATTTGGGGTATCCACATCTATATTTTCAGGACCCTTGCTAACTATAGCTTTTATTTCTGTGCTGGCAGAAATTTCTGCTCCCGGCTCAGGATCCTGGTCAATTATGATCCCTTCGGGGAGCATATTACTAAACTCCTCCCCGCTATTAGACAGGCCCAAACCGAGATAGCCCAATATCTGTGAAGCTTGGCTGTATTCTATATTTTCTACCGGGGGGACGGTAACCTGTTGGGCTAGATTCTCTGACCGGTAATAGTTTATGGAATAAAATAATGCAAGAAACAGAAGAACCAAAATAACTGCAAAGCTAATTATATTTAGAATATTTATTTCTTTAAAAACCGGTTTTAAAAACCAGCCTCCCGGCATCTTTTTCTTTTTTCTGGGCTTATCAATGGATAATTTTTTATGTTCAAGGTAGTTTTTAAGGTCCTTCTTTAATTCAGAAATAACATGGTACCTGTTATCTGTATCTTTTTCTAAGGAGTGCAGGATTATTTTTTCAATATCAGGCGTAACTGAACCTGCCAGGTAAGAAGGCTTTACAGGGGGCTCATTTATATGCTTTAAACTTATCTCTATTGAACTTTCGCCCCTGAAAGGCACGTCAGCTGTAACCATCTCATAGAGCACTATTCCCAAAGAGTATATATCTGTTCTGTGGTCTATTTTATTACCGCTGGCTTGTTCTGGGGATATATACTTGGCGGTGCCTATTATGTTTATGGTTTTGGTAACATCATCTACTACTGATTTTGCTATGCCAAAATCAGTAACTTTTACAGAGTTTTTTTTAGTAACTAAGATGTTCTGGGGCTTTATATCCCTATGGATTAAGTTGTTTTTGTGGGCAACTTCTAAGGCATTACAAATTTCTATACCGTATTTGGCGGCAAGCCTGGGGGCAATTATGCCTCTTCTCTCTATTATATCCTTCAAGCTCAATCCCTCAATATATTCCATGCAAATAAAATATGAATCTTTATATTTTCCCCAGTCATAAATTTGCACTATGTTTGGGTGATTGAGCTTGGCAAGAATTTGTGCTTCTCGTTTAAATCTTGCTACAAATGACTTATCCCTTGCGTAATTTTGGGAAAGAATTTTTATGGCAACTTTTCTTTCTAATTTAAGGTCCTGGCCAAGGTATATATCAGCCATGCCACCACTGGCAATTTTTTTAATTATTTTGTATCTGCCGGATACTAAATTATTTGGCATAATAGAGCCTGCTTTTAAATCTTTATAACAATCAAGGTTATATTATCATGTCCCCCTTTTTGCTTTGCATATTTTATAAGCTTATCTGCAATTTGTTTTGGCGGCATTTTTATATCTGCTAATTTATTTATCAGCTTATCCTGAAGCATTGAGTTTAACCCGTCTGAACATAAAATTATTACATCATCTTTTTTTACAGGTATTTTAAATACATCAATCCTTATATTTTCACTGGTTCCTATTACATTAGTTAATATATTATTTTGGGGATGGCTAAATGTTTGTTCATAGCTAATCTTGCCATTTTCATACATTTCCCAAACCATGGTATGGTCCTCGGTTTTCAGTTCTAGCTTGCCGCCTCTTTTTAAATATAGCCTGCTGTCACCTACATGGCCAATATGAGCATTATCACCTTTGATATAGCAAGTGGTAAGGGTGGTTCCCATACCCGTGTATCTAGCATCTGAGAGGGAAGCCCTAAAAACCTTGGTATTGGCTTTTTCGATGCTCCACCTTATATAGTCTTTGATTTTTTCTCTTTGATTACTTTTATCCAGGTACTGCTGAAATGTATCCCTGAAAGTTTCGGTGGCCATTTTACTGGCAATTTCTCCTGCCTGATGTCCACCCATGCCATCTGCTACTATAAAGAGATTTGTGCTGGCATGGTAGTAGTCTTCGTTATTATGTCTTAAATTTCCTATATCCGTGGAGCCGTAAAATTCCATATTCTTTAATTAGTAAAAAAACAAATAATGACTTCTTTTGTTTAATATTATAGTATAATGTTTAATATTATAAGAGTTTTAAAAACTATTATAAAGATTGAATAAGTGAACCTTAAATATCCAAAAACACTAAAATCAAAACTGTTCCTGTTTTTTACTATTCTGCTGGTAATACTTATCGGAAACAGCATATGGGCTGCTATAAATTTTTCAGGTTTGCAGGAATCAATAGAAAATATAATACAGGAAAATTACGAAAGCATAGTGGCTGGCCAACAAATGATGATAGCCATAGAAAGACAAGATAGTGCTGCATTGACTTATATGTTTGAGCGGAGCGAAAAAGCTGTTATTGCCTTTAAAGATAATGAAGTTATCTTTTATAAGCACTTGTCGCGGGCAGAGGATAATATCACAGAAGAAGGGGAAATCGGGATAATAGAAAGTATTAATGCCTCCTACAGGGAGTATATCCAATATTTCTATAATTTAGCCCAGAGTGGGGGAGAAATAAATTTTAATAATAGTTATTACAACCAGTTGTTTCCGCTGTTTGAAAGCATCAAAGAAGACCTGAGACAGCTTCTAGCCATTAACCAGAAATCTATGGTAGGCTTGCAGAAAGAAGCTGAAGCTACTGCAAATAAAGCTACTTATTCAATATTGGGCGTATCGGTTGTCACCATTATAATTGGTATTTTAATTGCAGTTTATCTATCAAGAAAAATAATAAATCCAATAAATATTTTGATAAAGAAATTAAAATCTATTTCTGAAAAGGATTATTCGCAGAAATTAAATATTAGTGGAAATGATGAAATTGCAGAGCTTTCCAGAGTATTTAACACTATGACAGAAAAGCTAAAATTTTTTGAAAAGCTAAATATTGAAAATATAATGAAGGAAAAATACAAGGCTGAAGCAATTGTGGAAAGTATTAATGACGGCATCATAGTAACTGATGTTGACAATAACATTATATTGTTAAACAAGGCAGCTGAAAGGATATTTAATATAAAGGAAAGAGAAGCTACTGACAAGCACTTCTTGGAATCAATTAATAATGAAGAAATTTTTAAGGTAATTGATAAAGTAAAAGAAGAGCCAGGCAATAGGGCAAGCAAGAAATATACAGATTTTTCAATTAAGAAGAATAGTGAAATTAAACACTATAGGGTTAACGTTACTCCTATAAGGGGGCTTAAAAAAGAGCATATAGGAATTATTACCCTGGTACAGGATATTACAAGATTGAAGGAAATAGATAAGATGAAATCTGATTTTGTCTCAAAAGTGTCCCACGAGTTCAGAACCCCTTTAACTTCAATTTCTATGGCAGTAGGCTTGTTGCTGGACAAGGTGCCAGGGAAAATTAACAAAGAACAGAAAGAATTGCTGGAAGCGATAAAGCAAGATGAAACCCGGTTAACTAAATTAGTAGAAGAATTGTTGGACTTATCCAGGATAGAATCTGGAAGAATAAAAATGGACCTAAATCCTGCTAATATTGTAGAAATTGCTGCTAAGGCTGTTAAGCCATTAAAAATACAGGCAGATAAAAAAAATATAAAGGTTAAAATTCATAAAAGTAAAAAAATGCCCAAAGTTCAGGCGGATTTTAATAAAATAGCGTGGGTGATAACAAACCTTGTGGCTAATGCTATCAGGTATTCTCCTTCTGACGGGAGCGGGCTGGTGGAAATAGATTTTAAAGAAGTGGGAAGAAAAGTAATAACTTCTATATCTGACAATGGGAAGGGGATTTCCGAAGATTTCCAAAAAGTGATTTTTGAAAAATTTGTCCAGGTTAAGGATAAGGAGCAGGCTGAAGCAGGTGGGGCAGGATTGGGGCTGGCTATAAGCAAAGAAATAATAAATGCACATGGCGGAGATATCTGGGTTAAGAGTAAATTAAATGAGGGAAGCACGTTTTATTTTACTTTAAATAAAGTTAGAAAAGGCAAGAAATGAAAAAGATCTTAATAATTGAAGATGATAAAAATATTGTATTGTCATTAAAAATGTATCTGGAGAAATTAAAATATGAAGTAATAGTGGCCTCAGACGGTTTACAGGGTATTGAGCAGGCACAGGAAAAGGTACCTGACCTGATAATGCTGGATATTATTTTACCAAAGATGGATGGATACATGGTATGCGAAGCCTTAAAAAGGGAAACTAATACAAAAAAAATTCCCATTGTTTTTATTAGCGCAAAAACTGGCGAAAAGGATATTGATAAGGCATTTGAAGTTGGAGGCGATGATTTTATTGTGAAACCGTTTAACCATGAAAAGATAAAAAAGGTGTTAAAAAAATTTTTCAAGGAGGGAAAATGAGCAAGAAAATATTGGTAGTAGATGATGAACAGAATATAAGGAAAACCTTAAAACAATGCTTGGCAAATGAAGGTTACGATATAGATATTGTTGTTAATGGGGAAGAGGCCCTTAAGAAAATAAAGGATGGTAATTTTGACTTAGTTTTACTTGATATAAAGATGCCGGGTTTAGATGGAATGGAGGTACTAAATAAACTGCGGGAGAGGGGAGACAACACGAATGTGGTTATGATGACTGCTTACGGGACTGTGGAAAGGGCAGTAGAGGCCATGAAATTAGGGGCTATTGATTTTTTGAGCAAACCTTTTACTCCTGAAGAAATAAGGAATTTAGTTAAAAAAATATTTAACAGGACAGAATTGGAAGAAAACAAATTAAAAAGTTTTGAAGATTTAATAGAGTTTTCTAAGAAATGTATTACTGACAAGGATTATGGAAAAGCAGAAAAGTTTCTAAAAAAATCATTATTAAAAGATATTGACTCTCCAGAACCATATAACCTTTTAGGAGTTATTAGCGAAAGCAATAACAATTTTAAAAAAGCAACCAAATATTATAGGGCAGCACTAGATATGGACCCTTCCTATGAACCTGCACAGAGAAATTTAGAAAGAATAACAGAGTTTAAATATTCTAAAAAGGGAATGGATTTGGGGGAAGAGGATGAACAAGGGGAAACCTAAGGATGAATATATTATAATAGTTGGCTGCGGGCGGCTAGGATCACATACTGCAAACTTATTTTCTAAAAGGGAAAAAAGCGTAGTTGTTATAGACAAAGAATCAAATGCATTCAGAAGACTTGGGGTTGATTTTAGCGGCTTTACTATTGAAGCAGATGCAATTGAGAAAGATGTATTAATTGAAGCAAAAATTGACCAGGCAGATATTTTAATTGCAGTTACTGATGATGATAATGCTAATATAATGGTGGCACAAATAGCTAAAATAATTTTTAATGTTCCTAAGGTAATAGCCAGAATATTTGATGCAACTATGAAAAAATTTTATGAAGAACTAGACATAGACATTATATCGCCTACTATCTTGTCTGCAAAAAAATTTATTGATATTGTAGAGAAGGTACCGGAGGAATAGTTATGAATATAATTATAGTAGGCGGGGGGAAGAAGATACATTTTCTGAGCAAGTCTTTTATTTCCAAAGGGCACAATGTCACAGTAATAAATGATGATAAGCAATTCTGTGACAAACTTGCAAAAAGATATAAAGCAAAGATTGTAAATGGTGATGGGACCAAACCTTATATTTTAGAAGATGCGGAGATAACAGCTGCAGATTTAGTTATAGCCCTGACCCCTAAAGACCAGGATAATTTAGTTATTTGCCAGCTAGCCTTAAAATTATTTGGGGTTAAAAAAACCTTAGCCCTGGTAAATGATCCTGGAAATATTGAAGTATTCGATAAGTTAGGCGTAGATACCACTATAAGTACCCCAGGTATAATATCCTCATTAATTGAGCAGAAGGTTTTTGTAGACCAGATAACTAACTTAATACCTTTAGAAGAAGGCAAGGTGGCTGTAGTTGAGCTGGAAATACATAAGGATTATCCTGTGGTAGAAAAAAATTTGAAAACAATTAATATTCCTGACCAGGCAATAATTAGTTGCATAGTAAGAAAAGGAAATCCAATTATACCCGGGGGAGGTACTGTTATTAAACCAGAAGATAAAGTAATAATATTGACTTTGCCTGAAATACAATCTGAAGTCTTAAAAGTTCTTACAGGAAGGCTAGAGTAGGCATGTTGCTAGTCCAGCAATTAAAAGAAAGCTACAGGCTGATACTGGGCTATATTGGCACCATACTTTTAGGTCTAGCTGCAGCTTTGCTTATCCCGCTTTTATCCTTGTTTGCTTTCCCTGGTGAAATTATTTACCTGAAAAACTTTTTAATACCTTCTGGTATAGCAGCAGTACTGGGGCTGTTATTGAGGCAGAATTTAAGATACAGGAAAGAAGTCTCCCTGTCATTAAAGCAGGGGGGAGTTATTGTGGTGGCGTCATGGTTTTTGGTAATGCTGGTATCTTCTATTCCTTTTTTCCTGCTGGGTACCATGGAACCCCTACACTCCATATTTGAGGCGGTAAGCGGATGGACTACCACGGGTCTTTCGGTAGTGGATGTGGAAAACACTCCCAATATATATTTGCTGTGGAGAAGTTTAATGCAGTTTTTTGGGGGTGCTGGATTAGCAGTAATTATGCTTTCTGCAATTATTGGGCCCTATGGCTTCGGCCTTTATAATGCAGAAGGAAGGTCTGATAAGCTGCTTCCCAATGTAGTAAAATCAACCAAGCTTATTATGACCATTTATTTTGGATATTTTACGGCAGGAGCAGTTCTATATATAATTGCAGGCATGCCCTGGTTTGATTCAGTAAACCATTCCCTGGCAGCATTGAGCACCGGGGGGTTTTCTACCAAAATAAATAGCATTGGAGCATATAATAGTTTAGCTATAGAGCTGGTTACCATTATATTGATGCTTCTCGGGACTACCAATTTTGCAGCCCATTATTTGCTGCTGAGGGGAAAAATTAGGAGGTTTGCCAGGATAGGGGAAGTCAGATTTATTTTTTTGATGATAATAATATTTTTCCCAGTAGTCACTTTTTTTTCACTGGTAAAAATTTATGAAAATGTTGGGGAGAGCTTAAGGGCAGGCATTTTCCAGATAATAACCGCTGTATCCACCACCGGTTATTCAACCACTGATTTTAATAATTGGGATAATTTTTCAGTTTTTATAATTATCCTTTTAATGATTGTAGGGGGAGGTATAGGCGCTACTGCAGGAGGAATTAAAAGCTACAGGATATATGTATTGATTAAATCATTTATATGGAATATTAAATCTTACTTTTTACCCAAAAATATAGTTAGAAAAAATTATATATATAAGCCGGAAGGCAAGTATTATGTAACCAGGAGCCATGTTATAAGGATAGCTAATTTCGTAATGGTCTATATTTTGTTTTATCTAGCAGGGTCTTTAATTTTAATGCTGGCAGGTTACAGCATGAGGGAATCCCTGTTTGAATTTGGTTCTGCGGTGGGAACGGTTGGGCTTTCTGTGGGTATCACCTCGCCAGCTGCCCCTGATGTAGTACTATGGGCTGAGATTGCAGGCATGATTTTCGGAAGATTAGAATTTTTTGTAATAATATTTGCTTTTCTGCAAATCATAAAAGATCTTAAAAATTATACCAGAGGTAGAAAAAAGCTTGGCAATGTTTAGGGGAATTGGGGAACTAGCAAACCTGCTGCAGGCCTTATAAATCCAGAGGATATAATTAAGCAATTAATTCAGGAGACCGTACAAGCAGAGTAGTACCTATAGCCAAAAAAAATAGAGTAATTTTAAGAAGCCTGGCTCATACCAGGCTTTTTGCATTTAGGATAAGGTATTTCCAGTTTATTTGAATTATTTTTGGTAGGAATTTTCATGGATAAAAATAAAAATCAGAAAGATATTGACAGGCTACTGGAGTTATATTTAAATGAGGACATTCCTGACTCAATTAGAAAAAGCAGCATTGCAGAAAAAATGAAGGAAAAAGAAGAAGCGCTGAAAGCAATTGATGGTGAAATATTTGGATTAAAAATAAAGAAAAATTAGAAAAAATGGTTGAGAAGAGGATTAATAGTTTAAAAACCCTTTTAAGTAGTATAAAATTAGGAATAAGAAAGTTAGTTGAATGAAAAAGAATAATAATAAATTAAATAGATAGAATATAAATAAATTTGATGGTAGAATATCTCAAGCTACTAAGCTTGATATTTTTTAACAGCAGAAAATAACGGAGACCCCTCTTGGGCGAATGGCGGAATTGGCAGACGCGCTAGGTTCAGGGTCTAGTGCTCGAAAGAGCTTGGGGGTTCAAATCCCCCTTCGCCCACCAAATAATTACTTATTTTTCTTTCCCCTTCTTCTGCCCTTAAAAGATAATAAATTACAAGATAATATTTTAATATTTAAAAAAAGCAATATATTTTTTAACTAATTATGGTATAGTAATTTTAGTCAGATATGCGAAGATTAACAATAGATAAAAGGAAGAAAAAGTATATCACAAAATCAGGTATTGGCTGTTTTTCTATTGTTTTTCTTTTTCTTGTGGGGTCTTTGATATTTGCCTTAATTGGAAAAAGGAATTCAATTTTTGTAATTATTATCTCGGTTATTCTTGGATTGATTATATTACTGCTTCTTTTTATTTTCTTGCGGTTTACAAATGTTAAGGGCGGTAAATAAATTATATTTGTAGAATAATAAAAAATTAATTAAACTAAAAGCAAAGGAAATATTAAAGGGGTAAAAATGACTTCTTTAGAAATTGTAGGTTTGGTTGCAATAATATTGATGTCTGCTTTTGCCATAGTGGCAATAATAGTTGCAATTCCTTTGGTAAGGCTATTGTCAAAGGCAAACAATATTATAGGCAGCATTAGCAGCAAGATAGATCCTATGGTTGATGATTTAAATTCAATTGTTTCCAATATGAATTCTGAAGTTAGTTCCATAAATGACATTACTAAAAGCACTGGTTCCATAGTGGAACAATTAGAAAAAGTGGTAAGGCTTGTAAGGATAATAGTTACCAGCCCGATAATTAAAATCATAAGCACAGCTGCTGGAGTATTCAGCGGCGTAAAGAAGGCTTCAGAAGAAAAATGATTATGAGGGGGTTGATATAAATGGTTGAAAAGAAAGACATAGGTTTTATTGTGGGTGGCGCTGTAATAGGGGCGGCAGTTGGTTATATAATCAGGAAAATAGGAATTAACAGGATATTAGAGATACTAAGAGAAAATAATATAATACCTGAAAAAGTAGTTAATGCAATGGAAGATTTTGGCCAGAATATAGAGTCTGACTAGTAATCACATACACTGCTTTTATTATATTTTGACAGGTTTAAGTCGTAGCTGGTTTCAAAGGAGTTAAATAGGTCCAGGTATTGCTCTAAATACCTTATAAGAAGGAATTTTTCTTTTACTGTTTCTCTTGCCTGTATGCCCATTATCTTGCGGAGTTTTTCGTCTTTTAAAAGCTGTACTATCCTTTTGGCCGCTTCTTCTACCGATGAAACCAAAAATCCGTTAACCCCATCCTCTATCTGATGCACTATTCCTCCTGCCCTTCCACCAATTACAGCAGCTTCTTTCCACATGGCTTCAGTTACAGTAAGGCCAAAGCCTTCCCTGAGGGATTTCTGCAGCACTACTTCAGCTTTGCTCTGCAGGGCATTTACCAGGGCGGAATCCTGGTGGCTGAGTATGGTTATGGTATTATCCTGTAAATCCAGTAAATTTTTATATATTTCTTCACCTTCGGGGTCATCAGTGGCAATGTTTCCTAAAAGTACTAAATGGGAGTCAACTTCTTTTCTGGCAATTTTGAAAGCTTGTATTACCCCTACCGGGTCTTTCCACTTGTCAAACCTTGATACCTGTACAACCAGAGGCTTGTCTGTGGGTATGCCGTAATGGTTAAACCTATTTTGCATTTCCTGTTCAGTAAGTTTTTTGTTTTTAACACAAAAAGGATTAATTGCCGGCATGAAAAAAACCTGTGGGGGCTTAAGCTCCTGCTTATATTCTTTGAGAGTTAAAATTACTGCATCATATTGCTGTATATATGGCCTTAAGTAACCGAACAATTTCTGATTGGGGCTGGATAAATCTACATGGCATCTCCATATCCAGGGCTGCCTTTTTTCATAGAAATTTATAATTCCTAATGGCTGCGGGTCATGGACTATTACATAGTCATGGTCCATCCTGTTTCTTACCGCATTTTCGAACAACACATTCTCGTAAGTGTCTTTTTTTATAGTGGTCAGGCGAATATCTGCTCCCTGGAGAGCATTATGCATTTTTTTAGTAATGCTAAAGAAGTCAGGAGAGCCCTGTATGACTTTCCATTCTGCATTCAGGCCAACACTGTTCATAAGCAGGGTAAGCGGGGAAAGCATTTCTGCCACTCCTCCGCCGTAAAAAGTAGAGTTTATATGGGCTACCATTTTGCCCTGCAGCGGTTTTGCTTTTTTTCTAATTCTTTCTATGGTTTCTCTTCCCACAAACTCCTGGTAATCCTCAATCTGGGTTAATCTTTTATACTGATCCATTTACATCCTTTGGTTTTTGTGTAAAATTATAAAGAAAATTTTTAAATAAATCTAAAAAAATATTATTTGTCTTTTAAAAAGAAAGGAAAAATGAAATCCAGAAGCCTTTATTTTTTTATCCCTATATTGATGGTGGCATTAATATTTTTTACTTCTGCTTGTTTTTTATTAGGAAAAAATGTGAAAGAAGTCCAGGAAGAGGCCTCAGAAACAGGGGATGCTGAAAAACCACCAGCAGCATTAGAAAGGGATAAGGATAGGGAATACCGGGAGTATATGGGAGAGCTTATCAGGCAGTTAAGGCAGGCCTTAGAAAAAGCTGAAGAGGCGATTGGAAAATTTGAAAATGAGGAAATAGGTATAACTGAAATTGATGCCTATCTCAATGAATATATAGAGTCAGTTGAAAATGTAAATGAAAAATTCCTAAAAACCGACCCACCCCCGGATGCGCAAGATATACACAGCTCTTTTAGGAAATCCATGCAGATGTTTTTAAATTCAACCGACAATTTGGATAAATACCAGGAAACAAGCATCCTTAATATCAACCAAAAGATTGAATATCTCAAGCAGGCATACAAGCAAGCCTTACAGGGTGGAAAGCTATTAGATGATACAGAACAAATGTTAAATGAATACAAAAAGGAGTAGTGCAAAATGCCTAAACAAATCAGGGTAATAAATTTTGGCGATGTGCCGTACCTGGATTCACAGGCAATCTACCATTCGGTAGCTCATGCTTTTGGGGAGGACAGCCAAGATACTATAACTATTATGAGTCCGGCTCAGACCTATGTAAGCATTGGCTTTTTCCAGGAACTGGAAAAAGAAGTAGATGTTGGCTACTGTAGAGAAAATAATATTCCGATAATCAGAAGGGAAGTGGGCGGGGGTGCGGTGCTCCTTGACAGCAGCCAGCTTTTTTTCCACTTTATATTCAATAAGAGAAACCTGACCAGGGACATAAAAAAGTTATACCAGTTATTTCTAACCCCTCCTATAAAAGCATACCAGAAACTGGGCCTAGATGTTTATTACCGCCCAATAAACGATTTACATATTGACGGGAGAAAAATCGGAGGAACAGGGGCAGCAGAGATAGGGAATTCCATGGTAATAGTGGGAAGCTTTATGTTTGATTTTAATCATGAATTAATGGCAAGAGTCCTAAAAGTACCCTCTGAGAAATTCAGAGATAAGGTTTATAAAAATATAAAGGAATATGTAACCACTATAAAAAGAGAATGCACTGAAAAGGAGCTGGCTGTTTTTTCAAAGGATAAAATAACAGAAGCATTTCTGGGAGAGATATCTAGCTTTTTTGGAAGACCGGTAAATATGGAAGAAGAATTAAGCCAGGCGGAGAAAGAACAATTGGGGATAACAAGGGAGAGGCTCCTATCAAAGGATTGGCTGAAGAAGAGGGGCAAATCTTTAGACCAGAAGGTAAAAATTACAGCTGACCTTAACTTATATGAAGGAAATTACAAATGTGAGGGCGGCCTTATAAGAATAACTACTGCAGTAAGAAATAACCAGTTAGAAGATGTAAATATATCCGGTGATTTTACTCTAATGCCTTCTAATGCCCTTGCTTTAATAGAAGAAAAGCTGGAGGGGGCAGAACTGGGCAGCAGCAGTATATTAGAAATAATAAGGCAGTGCTACAAAGACAATGAAATAAGGTCTCCAGGCATCAAGCCTGAAGATTTCCTGGAAGCAATAAAGCAAGTAATAAAGGATAAGTTCTAATTTTTTTCTTGAAATTCAGGGCAGCTGAATTGATGCAATACCTTAGGCCGGTGGGCGGGGGACCATCATTGAAAACATGGCCTAGGTGGCTGCCGCAGTTAGAGCAAACAACTTCTGTTCTGGCCATGCCCTGGCTCCTGTCCTCTTTCTCAGTTATATTTTCCTTTTTAACTGGCTTGTAAAAGCTGGGCCATCCTGTTCCGGAATCATATTTATGCTCGGAACTGAACAGGGGCTTATTGCATCCAGCGCAGCAGTACGTGCCTTTATCCTTATGATCGTAGTACTGGTTTGAAAAAGGCTCTTCGGTTCCTTTTTCCCTAAGTATGTAAAACTGCTGTTTATTTAATGTTTTTCTCCACTGTTTTTCGGATTTTTTTATCATTTTAACCACTGCTTAATTATATCAAATTTTTAAATTTAGTCACTAGGCTGGAAATAAAAAAGAATACACTCCTTATAGTTTTGTAAGACTTCGTATCTATTCCCGTCTGATTGAGTAATTCCAGGGGATAGCCGGAACTTCTGATGGAAAGAAATTTTAGGTACCTGTTTAGGTAGTAATCTTCTTTAAATATTTTGGTGGCCAATGCTTGGAAGGCAGAAAATCCAGTGGCGAATTTATGAGCATAAAAGGCGCTGTAAAAATGGAAAATTCTGGTCAATTCCATTTCAATTTTTTTCCACTGTTATATTGCCATAATTTTTTTTATTCAATTGGTAATATATTTTTAGCAGTCTGTCTTCTGCCGTTTCATGCAGTTTTTTTCTCAAATTCTGCAAACATAATTTTCCTGAACAAAGTATTTCTAAATTGTTCTAAGTAATTTCCTATAAGGTATAGCTGGTAATTTTTATCTTCAACCTGCCATTTATATTTTTGGGTATTTCTTGCCTTTTTTTCATTTTCCTTTATCCTTAAGCTTAATCTAAACATTATACCCAGTTTTTAGGGTAATTATATGGTTTGAATTTTAATTTTTTCAAATGTATAATGGTTTTGATTTTTAACAAATCTTCTTCATCTTAGAAAGGACACTTATTGGAGAGAAGGGGCAGAAAAGAATCAATAATTACATTAATTATAATGATAATTATTGCTGCTGTTATCGTAAGTTGGCTTACTGGCCTATGGAGTTGTGAAACTGGGAGGAAGGATTTGTCCGACGAAGAAAAACTGGGCATAGCAGATTATGTTAATTCTGTTTCGGTGCTAATCCAGCAATCAAATAAGATTTCATTTAACTTTTTTATAACCCTTGAAAAGATTAAAGATATCTCCAGGGAAGAGCTTGATGAGACCCTTTTGGGGATAATAGAAGAAAGCAAGGTTATTTTAGAAAATTGCAAGGAACTAAACCCCCCGGAAAATTTTGAAGTAGCCCATGGCTATCTTGAATTAGCCTTGGATATCAGGAGCAATGCATATGAAAATTTTAAGCCTGCATTATTTAACGCACTCCAGGACATAGACCTGGATATTTCAAGTTCGCAAATAACAAATTCTTTCCTGTACATGTACATGAGCGATGAAATTTATAAATATTTTCAACAGGAACTTAAAGAATCAGGGGAAGAGATTGGCATCAGTAATCTCACCATTATAGACTCTAAAATATTAAAGGACAAAAACCTTACTGATACCCAAAATGTGGCAGAATTTATATCAGAAATTAAAAAGGTTACTAATCTCCAGGAGAGGAGAGGGGTTGCTGTTATTGCCCAAAGCATTGAATTTGACCCTAAAATTATTAATGAAAATGATGACTATTTAATACTGGCTAAGGGATCTGAAGTCAGTGTAACTGTTCTAGTGGAAAACCAGGGAAATATTGTTGAAAATGATGTTAAGGTAGTAATGGCTTACCGTTCCCAGGATAATCCGGTAGAAGAAAAAAGCTATATTATTTCTACTATAAATCCGTCTGAACAGAAAGCGGTAACCATAAGCGGTTTCCCTGCCTATCCAGGGAGAAAATGTGAACTTGAGGTTACAGCTGGTCCGGTGCCGGGGGAGGCTTTGCTGACCAACAATACTGCAATTTATAAATTTATGATAGAAAACTAGGTGATTTTATGAACATTAAAAATGAAATTGAGTTTGGCACAACTATAGCCCTATGGAGCCAATGCCCGGACAGGTTTCTCTCTCAGGGCTATAAAAAGCCCTCTAGCTTTGAAGACAAGATAAAGCTTATGTCCAAAAATAAAGACATAAAAGGGGTAGACCTTTATGGGGATTGGGATGTATCAAAAGATAATGTAGAAGAAGTAGGAAGAATACTTAAGAAATACGGGCTGAAAACATTTATTGTTACAGCAGATGTTAATTCCCTGCCTGAATTTGGCAGAGGATCAGTTGCTTCCCCCATAAAGGAATCAAGGGAACTGGGATACAAAAAAGTAATGGAATCAATAGACTTAGCTGAAGCCCTGGACTGCGGTATGGTGGACTTATGGTTTGGCCAGGACGGTTATGATTATCCCTTCCAGACAGACTATATTTGGGGGTGGCAGCAAATAATAGATACGGTAGCTGACGCTGCAGATTATGCAGAAAAAAAGGGCATAAAGATAGCACTGGAGTACAAGCCTAGGGAGCCAAGGACCCATATATTTACTGCTTCTGCCGCAAAGATGCTATTTGTAGCAGAAAAGGTTGGAAAGGATAATGTAGGAATACTTATTGATACTGGCCACGGTTATACTGCTGGGGAGAATATCTCTGAATCGGCAGCTATTTGCAAGCTGGCAGGAGATAAGCTTTTTTACGTGCATGTTAATGATAATTACAAGGTTTGGGATGATGACATGATGGTGGGCTCTGTGCATCCCTTTGAGATGGTTGAGTTTATGTACTGGCTGGAAAAGACTGGTTACAGCGGCCCTATAGTTTTGGACATGTTTCCTTTCAGGGAAGATGCATATGGTGCCGCAACTGAGTCAATAGAATTTATAAAACGTATAAGGAAGCTCCTATCAGAAATTGATGAAGAAGAGATAAGAAATCTTTTAGAGAGCCAGGACGGGGTAAAGTCTGTAAGGATGCTCAGAAAATATTTCCTGAAGTAAATTTGAATCTCTAAATACAAAAAATTTGTATAAGAGGTTTTATAAACTAGGGATATAAGTTATAATGTCTATCGATTTGTAAATATTTAGGGATTTTATGGATGATAAAAAAGGCAAATCGTTTACCTTACTCCTAATATCTGACGCAAAGTCAAGGGTAAGGAAATTTAAAATTTCATTTAATTTTTTAAGGTGCCTCTACGTATTAGGGGTGATCGTGCTTGCCGCTGGAATAATTCTTGTATCAAACCTTTTTATAACCCAACAAAAGCTTGAGGAAAAAATTGCCGAGCTGGAGAGAATTGAATATAAGGTAAATTACAAAACTGTCGAGCTTGAAAACCTTGAAAAGAAAACTTCAGAAATAGAGACAAAGACAAAGATACTAGAAAATTACTTAAAAGAGGTAGAGGAACTTGACAGGGTGGTTAGGGATATAACTGGCGAGGGTGGATTTAAACAGGAAGTGGCAGTATATAATACAGACCTTAATGCTGATATTGAGCTTGAAAATAACCCCTCAGAAGTATTTTTCTATACCATGGACCAGGAGCAGGAGCTGGATGACATAGATGCACTTCTTGACGAGCTGCTAGAAGTTGCTCCCGGGCTATCTGAAAAGCTATCCGAGGATAAGAAAAACATAGAAGATTATATATATTTGATGGAGCACACTCCATCAATATGGCCCACTTGGGGAAGGGTGACCTCACTGTTTGGTGAGCGGAGGTGGGGGCACACCCATAAAGGGCTTGATATTGCAAATAGTACCGGCACACCAATTAATACCACAGCAAGCGGCATAGTAATCTATACTGGATATCACGGCGGATATGGAAAGAAAGTAATCATATTCCATGGCTTTGGCTATAATACCGTTTATGCCCACCTGAGCAAGATAAAGGTGGAGGTTGGAGACGAAGTTAAGCAGGGAGATGTAATAGGGCTGATGGGAAATACCGGAAATAGTACCGGGCCGCACCTGCATTATGAAGTTCTTGTTGATGGCATTCCAGAAAACCCGAAAGATTTTCTGCCATAAAATATTTTAATTTAATAATAGGGATAATCCCTGGCAGGATAAGTGGACAATATAGCAGAAGCTAAAAATCTGTCTAAATATTATGGCAATCTGGAAGTTGTTTCTAGAATTTTACCCTCTACCCACTTAAATGATGCATTCAGAATGGTAGCAGTAGAGGGAAAGGGAATAGTGTGGATATGGAAAGACCTTTTAATTGTGGGAGCATGGCTAGCCGGAGCGCTGGTTTTGTCAATTAAATTTTTTAAGTGAGAATAGGCTCAACACCCCCTTTATAATACCCTGTTAATATTATATAATTTTTAAATCAAAATCTTAGAAAAGATAATTTAATTATGAAAAAGATAGCATTTTTAGGGCCAGAAGGGACTTTTACCGAAGAAGCCCTGGACATTTTTATAAAAAATACCCAGGAGGTTGAAAAAATACCCTTATCTACTGTTACTGAGGTGGTAAAATACGTGGACATGGGAAAAGCAGGTGAAGGCCTGGTTCCCATAGAAAATTCCATAGAAGGCTCTGTAAATATTACACAGGACATCTTAACTTTTGAAAGCGAATCGAAGATCGTAAGGGAGATTACCATTCCTATCAAGCATAGCTTGATAGGCAAGAAGAAACTGAAAATAGGCAACATAAAAAACATAATTTCTCATCCCCATGCCACTGCACAGTGCAGAAATTATTTATTGACCAATTTTCCCAATGCAAAAATTATTGCTGCCAATAGCACTGCCGAGGCAGTTAAAAAATTAATTGAAATGGATGAAGAAACGGCTGCCATTGGAACAAAAACAGCAGCAAGGATTTACGATCTGGACATAATTGCCACAGATATTGAGGATAATAAGGGGAATAAGACCAGGTTTGTTTTTGTGGGGACCTACATTCCACCTAAAACGGGAGATGATAAAACTTCGCTGGTCTGTTTTTTAAAAAAAGACAAGCCAGGTAGCTTATATAATATACTAAAAGAGTTCGCTGAGAGGAATATAAACCTTACCAGGCTGGAGTCCAGACCAGCAAAAAAAGACCTGGGGGATTACGTGTTTATGATAGATGTTGATGGCCATATCCATGATGATGAATTATTCAGTGCTATTGAGGTGTTGAGGAAAAAAGTATATATGGTTAAAATATTAGGCTCTTATCCTGTTTGGAAAGATAAACAAGAAAGGCTATAAGTGATAGATTTAGAATTATTGAGAGAAAACCCGGAAATAATAAGGGAAGAAATAAAAAAAAGGGGAATGAAAATAGATGTAGACAGGGATATAGAGTTAGATGAAAAGAGAAGGAAACTAATCTTTAAAGTGGATGAACTAAGGTCAAGGAAAAATGATGCAAGCAAAGAAATTCCTACCCTAAAAGGGGAAAAGAAGGACAGTTTAATCAAGCAGATGAAAGAATTAAACAAGGAATTGCAGCTGCTAGAAGAAGAGCTTAAGGAAGTTGAGCAAAAATTTTTTGAAAGCCTTGCAAATTACCCTAATATATCTCACCTCAGCACTCCTGCAGGGAAGGGCGAAGAGGATAATGTTGTCGAATATTTTAAGGGGGAGAAACCGGATTTTAGCTTTAAACCCAAAAACCATATACAGCTGGGGACCCACCTTGATATTTTGGATGAGGATAGGGCAGCCAAGGTTTCCGGATCAAGGTTTGTTTTTTTAAAAAATGAGGCAGTCTTGCTTGAGTTTGCCCTGATTGGTTATGTTTTTGATTTACTTTTAAAAAAGGGATTTGTTCCCATGGTTCCGCCCTCGCTAGTTAAAAAAGAAGCAATGTACGGGACCGGGTTTTTCCCGGCTGAGAAAACCCAGTATTACAAAACGGAACTGGATGACTTGTACCTAATTGGCACTTCAGAGGTGCCTTTGTGTGCTTACCATGCCGGCGAATTTTTGGATGTTGGGGACCTGCCTATAAAGTATGCCGGCTTTTCACCCTGCTATAGGAGGGAAGCTGGAACCTACGGTAAAGATATGGGCGGAATGTTTAGAGTACACCAGTTTGACAAGATTGAGATGTTTATATTCTCAAAACCTGAACAATCCTGGGATGATTATGACTACTTAAGGGATATAGTAGAAGAAATTATTTTAGGTTTGGGTCTTCATTACCGGATAATGAATATGTGTACCGGGGATATCGGCAACCCTAATGCTAAAAAATATGACCTAGAAGCCTGGCTTCCTGGCCAGCAAAAATACAGGGAGCTTGCATCATGCAGCCATGATACTGATTACCAGGCCAGAAGGCTGAACATAAAATACAGAGATGAAGGCAAAAAAAACTTTGTCCATACCATGAATAGTACTGCTTGTGCCATAGGCAGGACATTGATAGCCATATATGAAAACTATCAGACCGAAGAAGGGAATATTAAGATCCCTGATGCCCTGGCCCCATACATGGGCGGCAAAGATATTATCAGGCCAGAGAAGTAAGATTTTATTTATCCTTAAAAACGTGTATAATATGTTGCCTGGGAGGGGTGGCAGAGTCTGGTTGATTGCGGCGGTCTTGAAAACCGTTGAGGGTTTTCTCTCCGGGGGTTCAAATCCCTCCCCCTCCGCCATAGCAATTTTAGGCTGGTGATTTCAGGTAATCCGGAATTTATTTATGCTTTCCCTAAATGAAGCGCCTGATATATTTAAAGGATCTTAAGGGTTTCTGCCGTAATTCTAGAAGCCAGAGAAAGTTTCAATTAAATATTCTTTAATTGGAAAAAATTAAATGGGCAAGATCTAATTAATTGATTTTGGAAACTATTTTTGTTATAAATTTATAGGCATTAACCTTAACCTGGGCGCCTGTAGCTCAACTGGATAGAGCAGTGGACTACGAATCCGAAGGTTGGGGGTTCGAATCCTCCCAGGCGCGCCATTTATTTATTAAAAAAGATTTTTAACTTAATATGGATATCTATACTCATAAGATATTTGACAGGAAAGTAGTCATTAAGATAAAGAGGAGAATTTGTGAAACTCCAGAAGAGCTGGTGGAGAGCAAATTATTTCTGGAGGTCTTAAAAAGGTGTGTAAAAAAATTAAAGCGCCAGAGCTCACCCCTTCTTGGCATTTTTAAAAATAAGCAGGTCAATGAGAGGGGAGTGCAAAACTTAGCTGAAACCTTGAAGGCTTTAACCAAGATAGAATCTAATCTAGTCTCCAATTTATATAAGGAGTCCAGGGTTTTTTTAGAGAATAAGAATTTGTTAAATGAGTTTGTAGAATACCTTTATAATTTCTGGCGGGATTACGACAGGTTTGTAGTTTGCAGCTCTGACATTGAAAAGGTGGATAAAAGACCCTACAGGACTTTCAATGAAACGGTTGAGAAACTAACCCATCTTATAAGGGGCACTTACCGGGACATACAGGAGAATATTAGCGGAAAGCATCCAAGGGTATACCGTCAGGTAAGGGCGGGCTCGGAGGTAGCAGGAATTGCGTTACCCAAAAAAGTTAACTTTCCAAATAAATATTTAGCAAAGTTAAAAAATATACCAATATTGAGACAAACCCTGCTTTACCCTCCATTGGTTTTAAATCCGCCCATGAATAAAAGGACAGGGCAATTCGAGAAAATTGATGTAAACCCCATAGATTTGGTAGATATCAACTCAGGTGAATGGCTATGTTATCCTGCCAAGGTGGGTCCCCTAAATATTTACATTTATTTTCATCAGAAATTCTTTGAGCTGGGTTTTTCCTTATGCAACTTATTTGAGCTGGTAGAGGATTCTGAGCTTGAAAATAAGCCTGATGCGGTATATTTATTTGGAGTTGAGCCAGATTCCATTAACAATATTGGGAATTTCCCTACCGTTTTTTTTGATGATGAAGAAGATGATTTATTGGTTGCAGCGGCCCCAAACGAAGATAGGTTCGGATACTTTGGGTACCTTAAAAAAATGGTTCTAACTTTGCATAACATCAAAATGATGAAGCGGGGAAGGCTTCCCTTCCACGGAGCTATGGTGAATATATTATTAAATAATGGTAAAAGTTCAAATATTATATTGATTGGTGATTCGGGAGCTGGAAAGTCTGAAACCTTGGAAGCTTTCCGGATTTTAGGGGAAGAATATATTAGGGATATGACCATTATTGCTGATGATATGGGATCCATAAATATAGAGGGAAACAGCATAAAAGGATATGGAACCGAGATTGGAGCTTTCCTGCGGCTGGATGACCTGGCACCAGGATATGCTTTTGGCCAGGTGGATAGGGCAATTATTATGAGCCCTAATCTTACCAACTCAAGGATTGTCCTCCCGGTTACCACAGTTGATAATATTTTAAATGGCTGGAATATTGACGCCATCCTATATGCCAATAATTATGAGGACATAGATGATGACCATCCCGTAATTGAATATTTTAATGATTATGAGGAGGCCCTAAACATTTTTAGGGAAGGAAATGTAATGAGCAAGGGCACTACTACCTCAGTGGGCTTGACCCATTCATACTTTGCAAATATATTTGGTCCTCCACAGTATAAGAGTTTACACGAAAGCTTAGCACAGAAATATTTTAAGGCTTTTTTTGACCATAATATTAAAGTTGGACAGATAAGGACCAGGCTAGGGATTAAGAATTTTGAAATGAAGGGGCCAGAGGAAGCAGCAAAAAAGCTTCTGGAAGAGCTTTACGGATGACCCTTTATCATGTAACTGCCTAGAGATAATTAAAAAAATTGGGTATATAAATGCTTGCCGGCTTTAGCTGTTTTTCTGCCTGACTTTTAGGCTCCTTAACCTGTTTAGTGCTGCTGCAGTTTCAAATATCCTGGGTAAGGCATAACTACCGGGATGCTGATTCTTAAAAGGTGATATTATTTCTAGGCCATTTTCCTTAATATCTTCAAATACTTTGCCTAAAACTTGATAAATTGTATGTTCTCCGTCAAAGTATTTTTTATATAAAGCATAGCTTATGATATTGGATATGGAGTTTACCTGGCTTGGATCAACTATTTGTTCTACAGAAGAGAGGTCTATCTTTTCAAAACCAAACATGATATTATCCAGCCCTCTTGATTTGATTTTCTTTTTCCTGCCTTTGTAGGGGTTAATGCTGGAAGCCAGGGGTATCCTTTCTGTTATATCCTTAAAAGTTTGTGGGGATTCTTTCTTTCTGACATCTTTTCTTTTGCTTATTATATCCTTGGCATCGCTGGTAACAATATGGGGCAGATATGAATCCATAAGGATTACAGTGTCTGCAACCTCAAAATAGTCTCCTGCACCTCCCATAACCAGGACTGTTGATGTCCTGAATTTGTCATAAATGTTTCTTACTTGGTCAATAAAAGGGGTAATGGGCTCTTTCTCCTTAGCCACTATTTTTTGCATTATCTCATCCCTTATCAGGAAATTAGTAGCTGAAGTATCTTCATCTAAAAGGAGAAGATCTGCCCTGCATTCCAGGGCTTCAATTATGTTTGCTGCCTGGGATGTGCTTCCGCTGGCATCTGCTGTGCTGAACTTTTCCGTATTTTTCCCAAAGGGAAGATTGGAGATAAATGGTGATATGTCATCTTTTTGTATATTCCTGCCTTCTTCTGCCCTTATCTTTACTGCGCCTTCTACGGTTACCACATATTCCCTGCCGTCTCCTGGTATGTGGTTATATACACCTCTCTGTATGGCTGAAAGCAGGGTCGTTTTGCCGTGGAACCCGCCTCCTATTATAAGGGAGATACCTTCAGGTATTCCCATTCCCTTTACTTTTCCAGCATTGGGAGCTTTAAGCTCAATTTCCAGTTCGGGGGGAGATTTAAATAGGACTGCTTTATCTTCAGGAAGGGGCTTGTCGCTAATTCCTGTCCTTCTGGGAAGTGTAGAGCTGTTTTTAATAAAAGTTATTAGTTTTTTTTCTTTTAGCAAGTTTCTCAAGTAATCCTGGTCTTCTGCTGTTTCTACAAATTGTTTTACCTCATTCTGGTCCAGGCTGGCGTAGAAAAGGGAAGATTTGGCAATTTTTGGTATTTCTTCTGTTAACATTACCAGGCAGTTGTTAGCTAAAATTCTTCTTCCCCTGGCGGGAAGCCCGCAGTAAAACCTTGCCTCTACATAACTTTTTCCAACTATGCAAGATGCCCGCTGGAGTATTTCTTGTTTTCCGCAATCAATATTAATCAAGCCGGATTTCCCGCTGCCTTTTCTTCCTCCGGCTTCTTTTTTAATAGCTTTAGAAAAACTGCGGGTAATATAGTCCTCTAAGGCAATTTTTCTAGATCTATTTTTAAATAACTCATAGCCGAAGCCTGCTTTTGCCTGGGGGACCCTAATCCTTAACTTGGACGGTGAGGCGAAAGGATCACCCTGCACATAATCTATGTACAGGGTAAAGTCGGGAAAATTATACACACCCTTTATTTTTTTATATGCTTTATAACCTCTGTTGTTTATGCTTGAAACTAAACTTCTTAGCTTATGCAAGGTATATATTAGTCTCCGTCTTTTTCTTCAATGTATTCAAAAAATTCTTCTTCGCCTTCATCCGGAAAGTCTTCTTCTTTTACGTCCTTTTCCGGCAGTTCTTCATCTGTTACAGGTAAATCTTTGTCTGTATATTTTTCTTCTTTTTTATTTTTTTTCTTTTTATCCATTCCTATCACTTCCTTTAACAAATTACTATTTTATAATCTTAAGCTTTATTCCTCAAGGATTCTATTATTAGATTTTAAAAATAATTTTAATTGTATTAAAATATATGGACGCTGCCATAAAGGGTAATGATTTTTTAAAAAATAGCTGTTATTATATACAAATGCCAGTTACGGAGGAGTGCGTGAGTGGCTGAAACGGGCCGCCTGCTAAGCGGTTAGGCGGGTGTTAAGCCCGCCTCGAGGGTTCGAATCCCTCCTCCTCCGCCAGAAAATGGAAATGCTTAAAAATAATTTTTTTTTAATAGGGGCTTTACTTGTTTTAATTCTCTCTTTTCTAGTGCTTTCCTTATTTTTTCTGTTCATGCAAAAAGAAATACAGAATTTTGATGAGAGGATACTTCAATCAATCTTGAGCTTAAGAAATGGATTTTTCACACCATCTATGGTCTTTATAACCTTTATGGGAAACTGGCAGGTTATTGCAGGTTTCAGCATTATAATATTTGCAAGAATCAATAGAGCTGGAATGGTTGGCTTATTATTTATTTTTTTTGTTTCTATTGTTGTAAGCGATGCCTTCCTGAATTTATTCCGCCAATAATACTACATGCATAAGCTTGTAGATGGAGGCGTCCCGCTGAAAGCGGGCAGGCAAAGCCTGAAGAAAGTAAATCCTATGGGCGTAAGCCCATAGAAATTTAGTTAAGCTGCTTATAAACAGGCCCAGGCCAAATATTGCAGATCACCTAATTACTGCTAGCGGATATAGTTTTCCGAGCGGACATAGCTTAGTGGGATCTTTTTTTTATATATTTTCCTTTTATGTAATTTCTCTTTTCATTAGCGGAAAATATAAAAAAATAGCAGGCTTTACTGCAGCTATTATCATGATATTGCTAATTTCGTTTTCCAGGCTTTATCTGGGAGTTCACTGGCCAACTGATGTTATTGCAGGCTTAATTCTAAAAACAACATTAGCTATGTATGCTATTATTCAGGTCAAAGATAGTAAAAATAATTAGTTGATAATAAAGATATAGCATTTATAATATGTATCCTGGAATCGAAAGGAGGTAAAATATGTTAGCAAAAAAATGTAGCAAAATATCTATAGCAATAATTGCAGTATTTTTTATTGCGGCAGTGCTTTTGAGCGGTTGCATTAAAATGCCAGAAAAAGTAACAGAAGAAGAGAAAGCAGTTGAGACAGAGGCAGCTGGAGAAGAAGAAGCCCAGGAGCCAGAAAAAGAGGAAGGCACCGGAGAGGAAAAAGGTGAGCAGCAGCAGCCAACAGAGCCTGAAGAAGAGATTGAGCCAAGCGGTAAGTTTTTCATAAATGCAATACTTAAGTCTGTGGATACTGCAAACAGCACCATTACAGTCGAGCAGCTGATAAATGAGCCCAACGTGCAGGAAGTAGGCCCAGAGATAAAGTTAGCAGAAAACTTTAAAGTGGTAAATAGCATACTCATAAAAAAAGATGGTTCTGAGGAGGAATTCCAGAAACAGATTTCATTGGATAGGATTCCCGCAGGTTCTGAGATAGGGATAAAGGTAGAGAATGGCAAAGCAGTTGGAATTATTTACCAGATTTTTATAGATGCGGCTTCACAGGCCAGCATACAGGAGCCAGAACCAGAAACTGAATTTTTCGTAAATGCAATACTTAAATCCGTTGATGCCGGAAGCAATACCATTACCATTGAGCAGCTGATAAATGAGCCTAACGTGCAGGAAGTAGGGCCTAATTTGACTCTAGCCGAAAATTATAAAACCTATATCACAGTAGTTGTAAGGAATAACGGCGAGAATGAATACATAAAGGAAGTTAGCCTGAGTAAAATCCCACTGGGTGTTGAAGTAGGAATAATAGTTGACCAGGATAAGCAGACCAGGGCAATAATTTATATGTTAATGGTTGAATAGATAAAGTGATTACGGCGGACTTACTGCCCGCCATAATTTAAGACTACCTGAAATAGGCAACAGTTTCTCTTAAAATAAAACATGTGTTCTAAATTCGGAAACATAGGCATGAAAATATTTATACTCATAACAGCTATATTGATTTCTGTTATTGGTTTTGGCTGCAATGTGGAAAGCCTGGAAACAGGGCAGGAGGCTGAAAGTATAGAAAACAGAGCTACGGTTGTGGAAGCTGATAATATTTTTGATGCCCGGCAATCCCAAGTAGGGGATTTAGTTGCAGAGATGAGGATTGAAAATATAAAAATTGAGCCCTCAGGTTATCCGGAAGAGGAAGAATACTCAGCTACAGTTGAGTTTTCAGGAAAAACTGTAATAGAAGGAAGATATGTCAATAATACAGGTGATGAATTTTTAGGTGATGAGGTAAGCTTTATAGTAGATGAAGAGTTTACTCACATGCTTCCCAGATTAAAGCATGATACCCGTTACACGTGATTTGTTTTTTCAAACAGCCAAAAGGCAAATAAGTCTTTTGCCCCTGAAGGAAGCAGCAGAAGGGCAAGGATTGCAATTGAGAACTATATTATAAATTATGCCCCTACAGAAGTCTGGAATTTAGCAAAACTTGTAGAAGTAATTAAATTTTTAGAGGGAGAGGAAAATGAAAACTAAAATTATGACCATATTTTTAATAATATTTTTGCTGCCTGTTATATTTGCAGGATGTGCAGGAGAAAATATCGAATTTGAAACATTAGCGGCTGGCTATAACAGCCAGGAGGTAGAACCTTCCTATTATGTTATAAAGGATGAAGAAAGGCTTAAGGAAGTGTGGGATAAGATAGGGGAAGGAAATGCAGCAGAGGCGGATTTTGAGAAAAACATGGTAATTGCAGTTTTCCAGGGCGAACAGCCTACAGGAGGATTTGAAATAAAGGTAAATAAAATTGTGGAAACAAAAGAGAATTTGAATGTATATGTCAAGGAAATAGTGCCGGATCCCTCTGATATTGTAACCCAGGCATTAAGTTCTCCATACCATATAATAAAGCTGGAAAGAATTGAGAAAAAGGTAGAATTCATAACTGACTAAAATTATAATCATCCTGCCTCAGGTAATAGCTTTTTCTTAATATAAGAAAATTATTACTGTATAAAGCCTAACCAGAAATATTAAACAGCCAAAAAGAATTAACAAATGATTTAAATCTAGTTGACTTAGTTTCATTAAATGGTATAATTTCAGCAAACGTTGAAACTATTATTAATAATGAAACTATGATTAGTGAAAAAGAAACAACTAATAAAATTGAAAGAATAGCCAAAGAAATATTTAATTCTATAGATTTTGTTAAAATTATAGAAGCTATTGCTTGCAGAGAGGAAAGTTTAGCAAATTGGATTCCTGATTTGCAAGTGTGTGTGCAAGTTAGAAATGGAAATAAATACAGGATAATATTTGAGGTAAAATCTACCGGACAACCAAGATTTGCAAGAATGGCTGTTAACCAGCTCAGGGAATTTATATCAAACAGAGAAAACATATACGGGGTCTTTGCTTCAACATTTATTTCAGAAGATTCCCAAAAAATATGTAAGGATAACAGTATAGGATTTTTAGATCTTGCTGGAAATTGTTTTTTTAATTTTGGTAATATTTATATTAGTGTTGAAGGCGGGAAGAATCCTTATCCTACTACAAGACCACTAAAGACTATTTTTAATCCAAAATCCAGCAGAGTTTTAAGAGTACTTTTACAAAACCCGGGGGAATCCTGGTTTGTTAAAGATTTAGCAGCAGAAGCAAAAATTTCTATTGGGCAAGCGTCCCTGGTAAAGGACAGGTTGTTGGAATATGAATATATAAGCCCTGTAAAGATGGGCAAAAAAGTAAAATTCAAACTTGTAAAATGGGAGAAACTTCTAAAAGAATGGGCAAACAATTACAGCTATAAAAAAAATACTATAAATAGTTACTACTCACTTCAGGATATTGATAAGATTGAAAATAATATTTCTAACTACTTTAATCCCCAAAAAAACAATTATGCCTTTACCCTTACTTCTGGGGGGTCACTGGTAGCCCCTTTTTTAAGGTACAACACGGTATTTCTATATTTACAGGGAAATAGCAGAAAGCTGGCTAAGGATTTGGATTTTAAAAAAGTGGATTCAGGGCCAAATGTTTCCATATTAGAAGCTTATGATGAAGGCATATTCTATGATCTGCAAAAGATAGATGGGAAAATAGTAGTGTCTGATATTCAATTATACTTAGACTTAATTAATTATAAAGGAAGGGGCGAGGAAGCCGCAGGATTTCTACTTGAACAGAGAATTAAGAAAAGATGGTAACTAAAATTGATTACAAAAAGAGAGAAGTTGATATTTGCTTGTCAGTCATTGCAGAAATAATGACTATTTTAGGAGAATACAAAGATAACATAGTGCTTGTTGGTGGGTGGGTTCCATATTTTTTAATAGAAGATAAAAAAGAGACCCACATTGGTAGCATAGATATAGATCTTGCAATAGATTCTAACGCTATATCCAATGACGCGTACAGGACTATACTAGAGCTCCTTAGAAAAAAGGGTTATGAAAAAGGCCGCCAACCATTCATTTTTACCAGGTCTACTAAAGATAAAGATAGCAATATATATACTATAGAAATAGATTTTTTATCGGGAGAATATGGTGGTACTGGGAAGTCCCATAGGACACAAAGAATACAGGATATTAATGCAAGAAAAGCCCGTGGATGCGACTTAGCTTTTAAGAATAATTTAAAAGTATCAATAGAAAATCAGATGCCGGATGGTGCTATAAATCAAATAAGTTTTAAATTAGCAAATGTAATACCGTTTCTGGTAATGAAGGGTATGGCAATATGGGAAAGGTTTAAAGAAAAAGACGCTTATGATATATACTTTATTTTTAGAAATTATCCTGGAGGCATAAACGAATTAGCATTTATTTTTAATAAGGTAAAGTTAAATAGACTGGTAAAAGAAGGTTTAGGGAAAATTTATACTAAATTTAGCAGTGTTGATGATATAGGGCCAACTTGGCTGGTAAAGTTTTTGGATATTAAAGATGAAGAAGAGGCAGATAGAATGAAAAGGGATGCTTATGAAAGAGTTAATTTATTAATGCAAAAACTTGAGATTAAGAAATTTAAAGAAGAATTATAGGAAAATATCAAAAGCATAAAAATTGTTTCCTGCTAAGGATTTACGGTGAGTAAGATAAAAAAGTAATAGATAGCTATTTCCCTTATAATTTCCCATTCCAAAAACAAACCTAGACTCACCAGATTTCTCCCCTATATTGTTATTATTTGGTTTTTAAGGATTTTAAATTTTTCAACCTGTATCCCAATTAATCATTTTGGTAATATTAAATCAAGGATATTAAATATAGACGGGAGTGCCAATATGGCAGATTCAAAACCCAAAGTTTCAATAATTGGATGCGGTAATGTGGGGATAAGGTATGCTTATGCCCTCCTTATAAATGGGCTGGCTAGAAGCATAGTGCTTGTGGATGTGGACAAAGAGCGGACAGAAGGGGAGATGATGGACCTTACCCATGCATCGGTTTATACCCCTCCGGTTAATATAATTGCAGGCGGCTACAGTGATATAGGGGAATCTGACCTGGTGGTAATAACAGCAGGCAAAAAACAGAAAAAAGGTGAAAGCAGGCTGGATCTGGTTAAGGCCAATATAGAAATTTATAAAAAAATTATACCCTCGATAATGGAAAATTCTCCGGGCTCCATAATACTGGTAGTAAGCAATCCGGTAGATATACTATCATATGCTGCTTACAAGCTGTCATCTAAGCCTCCCAGCAAGGTTTTTGGTTCAGGTACTACCCTGGATACTGCAAGGCTTAAGTCTGAGATTGCAAAACATTGTGAGCTAAACTCTAAAAATGTCCATGCCTACATACTGGGCGAGCATGGTGACAGCGAAGTGCCTATATGGAGCAGGGCAATGATTGGAGGTTTATTGTTCAGGGATTACTGTCCCCTGTGCAGACGGTATGATACCTGCAACCTTGAAACAGATTTGGAAGGGATTTTTGAAAAGGTTAAAAACTCAGCTTATGAGATAATTGAAAAAAAGGGCGAGACTTCTTACGGGATTGGCTTATCCCTGGCCAGGATTACCCGATCAATTTTAAGGGATGAAAATTCAATTTTGCCTGTTTCCACTCTGGTAGACGGTTATCTAGGCATAGAAGATATATATTTTAGTTTGCCGGTTGTGGTTAATGGGGATGGATTGAGGGAAACTATTAGGCTAAAATTAAGCAAAGAAGAGGAAAACAGGTTAAGGGATTCTGCAGATAAGCTGAAAAAAGTTATAAAGGATTCGGGATTAAAATGACCGCGAGAAAGCAAGAGGTTGAAAAATTTGCATTCAGGGATTGCGTAATTTTAGTAAGCCCTACCGGCCAGCGTGCCCAAAACTTAAGGGAGTTTTTAAACATCCTAAC
>CAYREF010000013.1:0-38839 GCA_964423265.1 uncultured Actinomycetota bacterium | reverse complement strand
CTTTGCCATAATTTATGCCAGCAGCCCGGAAAAGAAAATTCTGGGTTTATTTAAAATAGGCAGAATGGTAATTGATAAGCCAGATGATATCTGGAAACTGTGTAATAACAGATCTGGAATAAGCGAGTATTCTTTTAAGGAGTATTATAAGGGGAGCAGAAAAGCTGTAGCTCTAGAAATTTCCAGCGTATATATATTTAAAAGATTTAGAGACCCTTTAGAAATTTGGGAAGATTTTAAAATTCCCCAATCATTTAGATACATCAATAAAAGAGAACATAGCAAACTGATTAATATTGAACCGGAATTATCTAATTGGATGGAAGAAAAATTAGGTAGTTGCTAACAAATGTTAAAAGAAATGCATACCTAACCTGTGAAGCAACAAAAGGGATTAGAATTTATTTACATGCAAAAATGGATATTTATATTGCCTGTTATAAAATAGGAGCAGGAGGGTTTTGATGATAATTAGTGCAAGCAGAAGGACTGATATTCCTGCTTTCTATAGCGGATGGTTTTTCGGTAGCCTGAAAAAAGGTTATGTGGTGGTAAGCAACCCCTTTAACCCACACCAAGAGAGAAAAATTAGATTAGATCCATCTAATGTTGACGGCTTTGTTTTCTGGACCAGAAATCCTGAGCCAATGATTCCCGGGCTTCACCAGTTAAAGGATTATCCATATTATTTTCTATTTACCATTACTCCTTATGGAGGTGATGTAGAGAAAATATCAGTTAATAAGGAAGAAATAATTGGTGTTTTTAAGGACTTATCAAAAAGGGTTGGCAAGAAAAGGGTGATATGGAGATATGACCCCATAATCGTTTCTAATAAATACAACATAGATTTTCACATTAATTCCTTTGAAAGGCATGTTAAAAAGCTATACAAGCATACATCCAGATGTATCATAAGCTTTCTGGATGTTTACAGGAAAAACAAAAAAAGGTTACAAGAGTATAATATCAGAGAGGCAAGTAGAGATGTTAGATATGAGATTGGGAAAAATTTTGGCAGAATTGCCAAGAAATATGGGTTAGCCATCACTACATGTGCAGAAGATTTAAATTTAAGCCAATTTGATATAACTGCGGGAAAGTGCATTGATAATAAGTTGTTATCGGAAATAAGCGGGAAGGAAATAAGATACATAAAGGACAAGGGTCAGAGAGAATACTGTAGATGCACCGAAAGCATAGATATTGGAAGCTATCATACCTGCAAGTATGACTGCATTTACTGCTACGCAAGTTAAGGCTGGAAATATTTCAAAATATTTATTAATATATCATGCAATTAATATGTTATGTAAAGTATTAATATAATTAGGTGGCATGCATGAATAAAAATAATTATTATTTTATAGTCCCGGCAATTTGCCTAACCCTTGTTTTTGCTACCGCTTTCTTATGCAACCAATGTGGGTTTAATGCTGATGGAACAAATGATGAGGTTATAGAAACGGAGGCAGAAGGGGATAGTAATGGTGATGGGAATGATAATGATGGCCCAAAAAAGAAAATACCAACAGTAAATCTTGAAATAATTAAGGGCCCCACTTATTCGGAAGATAATGACGTCTGTTTTTATAGGGTAAAGGCAGAAGTTAGCGGAAGCCCGGCTCCAGATATAAAATTTTCCAAAGATGATAGCAATGGAGCCTGGGGGGGGGGAAGATGTTGCCCAGGTTAATTTGACCAGGGAAAACCCTTCATATGTATTGGAGGTTACGGCAACAAATTCTGAAGGTTCTGCCTCTGAGAGCCTGGAACTGTCCTGGGATTTGGAACAGGATGGAGCAGTTGCAGGAGAAGATGAGAACGGACAACAGATAGAAGGAGAAGAAGATAATGGAAATCACCCTCCGGTTATTGAAGATTTAGTTTTTTCAGATAATGATGTATACACCGGCCATTTTTATGAAATTACAGTAGTGTGTTTTGACCCGGATGGTGAAAGCCTGAGTTATTCATGGGAAGTAAGTGGAGGAAGTATCCGGAGCGTAAATGGGGACACTATTGAATGGGGTACAGAAGAGCCCGGGGCATACACTATTGAGGTTGAGGTAACTGATGAAAATGGCGCAAAAGCCTTTAGCAATGCAATGCCCTTTGTCCAGGAAGATATGGATATTGAGCCTGCCTTAGATGTAATATCTGTAACTGATTTAGCAATAGTGGCAAATGAATGTGGTTACCTGGAAGGAGGGGACGACGGGAGGATATATAATAATCCTACTATATATGTAGGGGATTCAAACTTAGATAGGGCGTGTTATGGTTATGTGAGTTTTGATGCTTCTGAAATTGAGGGCTCTAGAATATTAAACGCTAAACTTAGCTTTACCTTAAATGAGAAATTTGGAAACCCTAACCCTCTGGGAAATATAAGAGTATTTATCGGTTATTATGGCACTGGCCTTATTGACAGGGATGACTGGTGGACCAGGACCTGGCTAATTTATGAGTCCGCAAACCCCACTTTTACTATAGACAGTGAAGAACTAAAAGAAAAAATACAGGAAAGCATTGATTCAGGAAAAGACAGGATACAATTTATACTTAGGTACCCCCATGATACATTTACTGATTTTGACGGAAACTGGGATGGCATAGCTTATAAAGGTAGTGACATAAAGCTTACTATTGACTATATTTAAATTACAGGTATTTTGACTTAGGGCAAAATATGTATATAACTGCTTCTAAATTATATGACTATATCCAGTGCCCCCATAAGGTCTGGCGCGACCGTTATGGTCCGCTGGAAGAAATGGTTGAAGAAGCTAACCCCTTTGTAGAGCTTTTATGGGAAAAAGGAATTTTACATGAAAAAGAAGTAATAAAGAATCTGGGGGATTATGTTGACTTAAGCAGCGGATCAATAGAATTGCGTTTTAAAAGGACAACCAGGGAGCTTAGGAAAGGAACCCCTTTAATTTATCAGGGAGTGCTTATCTATAGTGATCTGCTGGGTATTCCAGACCTTTTAAAAAAATGTGAACACGGGTCATATATTCCAGTTGACATAAAATCGGGAAGCGGCTATGAAAATGGAGAAAAGCTAAAGAAACACTATGCAGTACAGCTTTGCCTGTATTCTGAACTCTTGAAGAAATATGGCTTTAAGAAGGATAATAAGGCAAAAATTATTGATATTGAAGGCAAGGAAGTAGATTATGTTTTAGATGAACCCCAGGGAGTGCGCAATAGGTTAACATGGCTGGATGAGTACAAAACTGTCTTAGAGGATGTCAGGAAGCTAATACAAAACAAGGTGAAAAATGAACCTGCATTAGGTGGCCAATGTAGGTTGTGTCCATGGTATAATAACTGCAAGAAATGGTGTGAAGACAGGCAGGATCTTTCAATTATATTCGGGCTGGGCAGGTCAAAACGGGATATAATAAATTCTGACCTTAAAATAAAGCAGGTAAAGGATATATCTGTCTGCAATGCTAGGAAAGTTTTAAGCAAAAAGAAGAAAGAAAAAGGCTTTCTTAAAGGGATAGGTAAAAGTAATTTAAATAGCATTGTAAACCGGGCTAATATTATAATTGCGGGAAAGCCAGATATTTATCAAAAATTTACTTTCCCCAGTGTCCCCCTAGAATTATTTTTTGATATAGAGGATGACCCCACCCAGGACTTTATATACCTCCACGGTATGTTTGAGAGGCAGAAAACTGGCAAGGGTAAATACATTTATTTTTTAGCAAAAGAAAATACTCTTGCAGAGGAGGAAAGGATATGGTCAGAGTTCTGGTCTTACATAAATTCATTAGGGAAGGGGAACTTTTCCTTTTATTATTACAGCCCACATGAAAGGACAGCTTTCAAAAAATTATTAAAAAAATACCCCGGGTATGTTAGTGAAAAAGAATTGGATGATTTTTTTGAAAGCAAGAATGTAATAGACCTTTACCAGGATGCAATTTTTAAATATACAGATTGGCCGCTTTGGAGCTATTCCCTTAAAGATATTGCCACATACCTGGGATTTAGCTGGAGGGATAAAACACCGTCTGGTGCCCTGTCCATACAATGGTACAATGAATATATAAAAACAGGAGATCCAGATATTATGGACAGGATTCTTGTATATAATGAAGATGACTGCAGGGCAACTATGCTGATAAAGGATGAGCTGGAGAAGATGGCAGAAAAAAAGTTTTAACAGGCGGGATTCCTTAATATCCTTGCAGTTTTATAATTATTGTAAAAATATAAATTATATTATTTATATTCTTAAAACATGAATGCAAACCAGAGAGGCCATATTTTTCAGTGGTTAATTATAATAGTATTCATAGAATTATTTTTATTTTTTGGGCCAGTATATAATTGGCTAAAGTTAGCTTTAATTGGTTTTGCTTTTATAATGGGGTTTTTAATAAGGCTTTTTAAAAAATATCCAGGTGAATCTGAGCCACTGATTGTGGATTTATCTACAGGAGCAATAGCATTTTTACTGATCTTATTTTTTACCATAGTAAAAAATTTATCATTGCAATTTGCGGGGAAAATATTAGCCCCATTTATTATCTTAATTCCCCATTTTATATATATATTCAGAAACAAAAAAATAAAACCCCCAGGATTTAGAAATATAATAAGGAAGTTTTTAAAATGAAAAAAAGAAAGGCATTTTCCTTTGACAGGGATGGAACTCTTATCTGGGGGCGGCCGAAAGGTCCAATAAAAGAAAGTCACCTGTTGAAAGTCAGAAAACTTGGTTATGAAATTGGAGGAGCGGGGGGCCAGTTAATTAAAGAGCAATACAGGGACTGGAAGAATGCAGGAGTAATTCCTGATTTTGTGTTATTTAAGGGAGATATATATAGGCTGGAAAATAAGTATGAAAAGGTAGTCCATGTTGGAGATGATATTACTGATAAGAAAATTGCAGATAAAGCCGGTTTTTACTATATGAGTCCTGGACGGTTTATTACCTGGCTTAGGGAAAAATTATCAAAATATAGAGGGCTATTTTAAATAAAATAAAACAAAGGTATTGCAGAAAACTAACTTCTAGAAAGTTCTATGACCATGATTTATATATAAATTACTTCTGAAGTTAACTTGGACACTGTGGAGAAGATATAATGTAAAAAAGAAGGATAAAGCCCAAGACGATTACAGGAATTTTGCTAATAAAAAGATAAAGTAAAAGTTTTAGGCTTCAGCTATGATATATCTTAAATTATTTTTCATTTTTCTAAGTTAAAAGGTTGCTGCTAGACCTGGTCCTGATCACATACCAAAAATACCTTGCCATTACGTTCATATTCCATTACTGGTTCGAACTTCAGATGCTTATTTTGCTGCTGATACTCTTTTAGTGCCCGCTGTTGTCCCAGTTCATCACCCTCAGTAAACGAATACCAGTCATCAAAAATAAGTACAGACTTATCGGCAATTAACCCTTCTAACCAATTTAACGCTGTCCGGGTTGAGGAGTATAGATCACAGTCGAAAAGCACAACACCTGCACGCCCTGCTGGCAGGTCATCCTTTAGATGCTCGACTAGTGTGTCTTCGTAAAAGCCTTCGATTAGTAGGATTTTGTTAAAATCTACCCCATACTTGCGGAGATTTTTCTCCACCTGTTGGCGAGTGCATGCGAATTGGCCTTCGAAGAATCTCCCACCTGTCTTGTCCAAATCTTCTACCTGTGGCAACCCCTGGAACGAGTCAAATCCGTAGAACCGGGTTTCGGTAAGTCCTAGGTGTTTGGCGGTACGGTAAGCTGAGAAAAACGTATAACCCTTATATAAGCCAAACTCGTAGTAATCCCCGATTGGTCCCCCGTCATGAAGATTTTTAGCTAGCTCAAAAGCCTTCTTGATTGCATTTGGAGCCCCTGGGCTTAGGGATTTAAATCCGGGATTTATGGCATGATATACACGTGAACCTAGTCTGAATAGTGGGGGGCAGTTCCGCAAGATAGATTCTAATTTCTTTTTTATAGTCATTGTGCTACTTTTTCTCTTTATTTTGATTCCAGAAAATTTCTAAATACCAGGATATTACCATATAGCAGGCAGTATAATATTTGAGCTGGATTATATATGAAGAATGGGTAAAGATGCATGCTGCTGACCCGTCTTATCCTTGCAGAGTAAAAAAAGCCTGCTAGTAGCTGCTGCCTTACAGCGTTAAAAGTTGGTGTTTTTCTATTTTCTTGCTTCCCAGAATATGTTATTGGTATGGGAAATGAATAATTAATATTATGCATTAAATTCTCTCTTTTTGAACTATTTTTTCAGCAATACTTTTTGAGTATTATATCATAAAAATTTTTTTATTTTACCGTCAACTACTAATGGGGGTAAATAAATACCATAGATTAGATATTTCCAGAAATTCTCTTAAATTTACTTACTAACGGAATATAGAATAATCTCATTGAATAAATTTTCCTGTATAATCAAAAGAATAACTTAACTGTTGATAATTAAACTCTCAGATATAAATAGTATTTGCAGCCTACACTTGGTGCTTTGATGCTTGTGTCCAGTGATGAAAAAAGTATAAAAAAACCGGCAGATACAGGCAGGCAACCCTTTTTACCAGCTCCCTAAAAAAGACATATCTTTATACTCGCTTATCTTTTTAAGCCCGGAGCTGGATAGGCGAACAGACATCCACCATGAGTGGGCCATAATATTCAGCGCATTTGTCTTGGCTGCTTATATCTTACCCTGGCAGGCACACCTTCAATTATCTGCCCTATGGTTTGAGAAAAAACAAGTCGAGCAGCCACCAGTATTTTAAACATTTTCCTGAAAACTGGGCTGATAGGCTAGGCAGGCAAAAAGAAGGTACCGGCCCTTGGTTTACCTGAATGAAAATTTTTGCTTTATATTACTCTCATCTATTTTACTTTACTCCTGTAAGAATATGGTGCCAGTATGGGTAAGGTTTTGGAAGATCGCTTACGCTATCAAGCTCAACCAATTCTTCATCTGTTAGTTTCCATTCTGTTGCCTTTATGTTTTCTAACAACTGCTCTTTTTTTCTGGTTCCAATTACAAGGGAGGACACTGCGGGCTTCTCCAGGAGATAATTTAGTGCTACCTGAGGAATAGATACCTTGCGTTTCTGGGCTATTTCTTCCATCTTGCTTAGAATTTTAAAACCATTTTCATAGTCAATAGGAGGCACAAAATCTGACTTGCTGTGATCCCCAACCCTTGTACCCTTTGGAAATGGTTTACCTTTTTTAAATTTTCCAGTTAAAAAACCTCCACATAAAGGGCTCCACACCATTATCCCCAAACCTTGATCTGTACACAAAGGGATAATTTCATTTTCCAAGTCCCTTGAAATAATGGAATAATATCCTTGATAAGTTACAAATTTTTCTAAATTTTGTTTTTCCGAAATTGATAGAGCTTTCATTAATTGCCATGCTGAGTAATTTGAAACGCCAATATATCTTACTTTTCCCTGCCTGACTAAGTCATTTAAGGCTCTTAAGGTTTCTTTAAGTGGAGTATTCAAGTCCATAGTATGGAGTATATATACATCTATATAATCAGTATTCAATCTTTTTAAGCTGTTATTACAAGCCTCAATAATATGGTATCTTGAATTACCCTCATCATTTGGATTGTCTCCAACCTTAAATCTAACTTTAGTACTTATTATATTATCTTTCCGCTTTTTACCCAGTGCTTTACCAAGAATTTTTTCAGACAATCCATCAGAATAAGCATCTGATGAATCAAAGAAATTTATTCCATTATCTATTGCAATATTTACAAGTTCCGTTGCTTCTTTTAAGCCAATTTTACCTAATTGTTTAAACTTGCCTACACTGCCAAAACTCATAGTTCCTAAGCAAAATTCTGAAACCTTAAGACCAGATTTTCCTAAATATCTCATTTTCATAACTTATCCTTCCATATTTTTTACGGTTTTCTTAGAAATTATTTTTCTTATTATAGAATATTACCAGAGTCTAATAAATGGTAAAGTGATAACTTGAAAAAACAGGTTTATTTTTAAGCCCTTTTGCTTTATTGGTTTTACAGCATTTTAAAATCAAGGGGTTATTGAAATAGATTCAATTCCCAAATATTTCCCTAACATTTCTATTTTTCTGCCGACATGGCCAATGCCAAGGGCAAAATGGTGTGTAGGGGCCTCCTTAGACCATCTTTGCAGAAAAGTCCTGACATCTGGTTTAAATTTGGCCCTGGTGGTGGAATTTCCTATGCCTGGGTTTATTCCTTTTATAGACTTGCCCTCTGCAATTACCATCTTAAATTTGCCATCAAATGTTTGGGTTAGCCCGAGCATAGTTAAGGGACCGGTTTTTATCTGATATTCTACAGAAGGTCCGCTGCCCCTTTTACCATGGAGGACTTTCAATTTTCTCAATGCCGGTTTTCCTTCTGCTACTCCCAGGTGATGTGGACCGTCATGGCCAACTAGCACAAAATCCTTTTTAAAGTTTATAGGATAAAATTCAGCAAATGAACCTCCTGCCCCAAATCTATTCATAATTAACATTGCAATACAATTTTTCAAATCCAGCTCTCCTGAAATAGAGATGCCCCTGCTGGTTAAGAGTGAATTTCCTATAATCATCCCCGCATGAATCCTTTCAAATTTACTATTATCAAGGCTGCGGTAATAATAAGCTATCCCTGTTAATTTGAAATTATATATTAGCTTATCCATTCCAACTGAAACCCTGGCAGGCCACACCAGGTCTTCAGCTTTAACTTTTTCTGTAATGGGGTCGGAAACAGGTTCAGGCATTTCAAAAATACCCTTTATTTCATCTATTTTATTATTGACTTCTTTGCTGGTTGCATCATCAATATATTTTTCCAGATCTTCCATTTCAATATGCTCTATGTGCATCTTAAGCTGTGCATCAAACATTGTGGGATCAGAATTCATATCAAGCATTCCCTCATATACATGGCCCAACAGACCTATGTGGTCATCCTTTAACTTATGCGCTACCGAAGATACCTCACACCAATCCTTTATCTTTTTCCAGGCTTTGCTATCGTTATATAGCATTCCCACTATGCAATCCAATGGTTTTTTATCCATTCTGCTTAAGGCATTGGAGATTTCAGGGAGACTAGTTATGGATACATTTTCAAGCGTTTCAGCGGTAGTTATGTTCTTTAAATCTAAATCCCCTGAAGGCTACAAACTTACTAGTATCACAGGAACCTCAATTAATTTCTGGATTACTGAGATTGCATTTGAGGAAGGTGAGTATGTTGAGATATAGCAAATTAAAAGGTCTAGCTCATTTTGGGCAAAAAAATGCCCGGCTTCAGTGGAGATAAGGTATCTATCGCACATCTTATTAAAAGGGATAATGTTCGATGTGGATTCACGTTTTAGTTTTTTGCAAAAATTATTAAAATGTTTGTCTAGTTTTTCTTTAAGACCAGGAAACTGTGGCCTGTAAATATAGTGGCCAACTGAAAACACTCCCACCTTTGAATGGTTATCCTTTATTGAATCAATATGTTTTTTTAAATTAGATTCTTCCATTCTTTTCCCTTATATAATAAGGTAATAAACTTTTATTGGCATAAACAGCCTATAAAAAAGAATATTGTAAAATCTCCACTCATTTATTTGGAGTTGTTTATATTATAACGGTTAATTTTTAATATGGCACTGATATTAGTAAAATGTTGAGTAATATCTTGAGGATAATTATATTTATAAAAAGTATTATTTAATAAATAGGATAATAATTGCAAAATTAGTTGTTAGAAAATAGAATTATTAAAGGGTTATTTTTTAAAATAGTGGAAGAGTGATTATGGAAGAGGAAATACAAACAGAAAAAAAATTAATGTCATTGCTGTCACATCTATCAATACTTATTCCCAATGTTGGCGTATTGGCTCCGGTAATTATATGGTTAACCAATAAAGAAAAGTCTAGATTTGTAAGGTTTAATGCATTACAGGCAATATTTTTCCAGTTAATATTTTTAGCCCTTATGATGGTATTTATGTTTGTGGGAATAATACTGGTGCTTGTTGCTATTGCTATCCCTTGGACAAATTTAAGCTCTAATGCTGAGCCTGGGATTCTTTTTTTACTGTCAATGATTTTTATGTTCATGTATTTTCCATTGTGGTTAATCTTTAGCATATATGCAGTTGTAGCTTCACTAAAAAGTTTTAAAGGGAAAATATTCAGGTATGCAATTATAGGCAGGATTATTGAAAAAAAGGTATATAAAAATTAAGTTTCTCTAAGAAAAAGATCTAAAGAGAATGAGTTGGTTTAAATGCAAAAAGGAAGGGATATTGCAGGAAACCATCTTTTAGAAAATCATGAAAAATTCTATGGCATTAATTGTTTTTCTCCAGAGATAGTTTCCAGGAATATAGATTCAGAGGAGAAAATATTCTTGGATTTAAAGTATAAACCCTGTTTCAACTTGTTAAAAAATTTATACACTACAGAAAAGAACTTGAGCTTTAATTTATATAAAAATGGCGGCAAAAGATCTGACAACTGCTTGGTTTTAATACATGGCTATAAAGGTAAAAACAAGAAAGTTTACCGGCAGCTGGCAGAAAGATTTTCAAAAAAAGGTATTGACACCCTAGTTTATGTACTCCCCTTCCATTTTGAGCGTTCCTCTGATACGAGTGTCATAAAGAATCCACAATTTTTCCACATCTTTGAAATATATAGGCAGTCTATAATTGAGGCAAGGATTATCGTCAGATTCCTTAGAAGTTTAGGTTACAAGAAGGTAGCCTGTATGGGTTTTAGTTTTGGAGGGTATTGTTGTAGTCTGTTGGCTTGCTTGGAAAACAGCCTGGATTATTCGGTTTCAATGGCTTCATTAGGGGACCTGGGTCCGCTGCTGGGCTATTTAAAAAATAAGATGAAGCTGGGAAGTAAAGATTTTAACAATACCAACCAAAACAGGCTTAACCTTATCCTTATGGAAAACCATCTTAATCTCATATGCCCTATTAGTTATAAGCCTTTAATAGATAAGGCCAATATATTATTTATCCAGGGATTATTTGACTTTAGAGCTCCAGTAAAAAATGTCCGGAAGCTTAGGAGAAGATGGGGCAACCCAAAAGTTATATGGTATCCTTGTGATCACTTTACCTTTATATTATTTAACCGGTTGACAGTAAGGGTTGCATCTGAATTTATTGGAGCAAAATGAAGATTTACCAAAAATTATTATTAACCATAATTTCGGCTTCACTGCTTGTCTCAAGTTTTTATGGTCAGGGTTTTCTCTGTTGGATTTCTCTTGGATTATATTTTACAGTCATCTACTTCTGCAGCAATATAAAGCAATGTCTTGTGTTTGGTTTCCTGTTTGGTTCTATATTCTACTGCGGGGTAACTTATTGGTTTACTTCTTATACTTTTGGCCTCTGGATTCCCATTGTGGGATATTTGGTAATCTTTGCATTAGTATCTTCTGTAGCCATTTACTTTATTTATAAAAAGATTTCCTGGCCTTTTTTAAGAATAGTGCTAATAACATTTGTCTGGCTGGCCATAGAATTTTTTAGGCACAGAACTTTTATGGCTTTCCCGTGGGGAGTTTTAGGATATTCCCAATATAGTTATCTTCCTATAATGCAAATAGCAAAAGTAACAGGAATTTATGGAGTTTCTTTTATTCTAATCTTTGCTAATGCTTCCTTGGCAGAAATAGCTATAGGCATAAGAAAGGTAAGAAAAATAAATTACAAGCACTTACTGATTCCGCTAGCCCTTGTAATAATTGTGTTGATTTCAGGCAATCTCAGCATGTATATTTACAGCCAAAAAGATGTGGATAAAAATAGCATTAATATTGCCCTGGTCCAGCCTAATATTACTTTTGATAATAAATTTCAGGAAGATAGTAGAATCTTAATACCCCAGCCTTACAGCAGTAAAAGTTATTTTAGGCCCGACACTGACTTAGTTGTTTTTCCCGAAAGCGCTTTATGGGGACCCATTGAACGGGAGAAAAATAAAAGTTTTGCCAATTGGGCTAAAGATGTATTAAAAGAAGAAAACCCCCATCTTCTGGTAGGGCAAATACTCTGGGATAAGCAAAATAATTATTATAATTCAGTACTGCTTTACTCCCCGACCTTGGAGATACTGGGAAGGTACAATAAAATACACCCCTTGCCTTTCGCCGAATATATGCCTTATCCAAATATATTGGGTTTTTTACAATTTCTAAATATAGCTAAATTAAACATTACTCCTGAGGAGGAGGTTACCCTTATAAATTATCCTGAAAAAGGACAGATAGGATCAAACATCTGTTTTGAGTCCACGCTACCTGTTATTTCTAGGGCCTTTCGGGAAAAATGTGCAGATATAATATTTGTGCTGACTGATGATGCAGGGTTCAGGGACAGCCTGGCATCATGGCATCATGTAATATTTTCAACGGTTAGAGCGGTAGAAAACTCAAGCTATGTAGTGCATAGCAGTAATCTGGGAGTTTCTGCCGTTATTGATCCTATAGGCAGGATAATGCTTAAAACCAGGCTGGGTGCAAAAGGGGTATTTTATTCTAAAGCTGCTTTTATAGGGGAAAAATCCATTTACTCTAGGATAGGAAATTTATTTCTTTACCTTTATTTTACATTCTCTATAATTTATCTTGTTTATTATCTATGCAGTAAGAAAAGGTAATTTTAAAATGTTGACTTTAAGTAAAGGGGATTTATGGAAAACAAGAAAAAATTAATGATAATAGCAATACTTGGGCTTATTTGCCTGTTGAGCATAGCTGTTACCTGCAATCAATGCTCGGCTAAGGGGACAGAAGAAGAAAAAATTGATGTAGGTGAAGAAAAAGTTTCTAGTGATGAAGAAGCAGAAGCCGGGACAGGAGAAGATATTGGAACCGGGGAAGATGAAGGAGAGGAAGCAGGAAATGAAGCTCCCACCATAAGCTTGGAAATATATGAGGGTCCAACACCTGCGCCGGGGAATATTGTCTATTACCGGGTAAAGGCTGAGGTAACTGGAAACCCAGAGCCTAAAATAGAGTTCTCCAAGGATGACAGCAACGGGGCCTGGGGAGAAGACATTGCCCAGGTAAATTTAGCAGAAGGAGAAACTTATACCCTAGTAGCCACTGCTACTAATTCTGAAGGATATGCAGAGGACAGCATTACCTTAAGCAGGGATTCGGGTCAAGAACAGGAAGAGGAGGCGGGTACTGAAAATAGTCCTCCAGAAATTATAGAAATAAAAATTTCCCAAGGCACTATATTCGTGGGAGCTGTTATGGATGTAGAAGTTATAGCAGAAGATGCTGATGAAGATAGCCTAAGTTACAAGTGGATAGCAGACGAAGGGTCTTTTTCTGACAGGACCGCTAGGCATACCGAATATACTGTTCCTGGTGAACCCGGTACCTATATAATTTCTGTACAGGTTAAAGATGGAAGGGGCGGCATAGATACAGAGAGTAAGGCAATAGAAGTAGTGGCACATTAATAGAGTGTAGTAAGATTGGTTTAACCTACTCCTTATATCCTACAGGAATTATATACAATGGAGTATAATTTTCTTCCAGGCTTAACAAGTTAGCCAGGCAAGGATCATCAAAAGCTCCTACTGGAACTGCGGCCAATCCCAATACTGTTGCCTGGAGCAATATATTTTGGGCGGCATGGCCTGCTTCCATATGTACATATCTTATACCCCTGTTTCCGTATTTTTGGGTGGTCCTTTCATTTACAGAAGTAATAATTATGTTAGCGGGAGCTTCAGCTATAAATTCCTGAAATAATGCACATTGCATTAGTTCATCCCTCAGATCTGGCCCCTTTATTTTTTCTATTTTATGCCCCTCAGGAATATAGTGGAATAGCCCGTCTTTTTTTATTATATAAAGTTCCAGAGGGTAAAGCGCTCCAGCACTGGGTGCTGCCCTGAATCCGGTTTCCGGTTCAGTTATCCCTTGTGCTGCCCAAAGAAGCTGTGAAATTTGGCCTGGCTCTAATTCCTTTTCCTTAAAAGTTCTTACCGATCTCCTGTTCTTTATGGCTTCCTCTAAGCTTTCACCGCTTTCTAGATTAGGTTCAGGCAACATTTTTATCTCCCCTTCTATTTCCTTAATTTCATTATCATCCGTAAACCGGTAATTCAGATAGCCTTTAATATTGTCTATTGTTTTACATGAGCCGATAGAAAATATCACACTTGTTATAATTGCAATGACTATAATATTTTTAATAACTTTCATTTCTTAAAACTATTAATTATCTCTATTACTTCACTGTCTGAGACTTGCCCGAATTGCTCGTAGTACGCTCCCACTGCCCCAAGGTAATCATTATCCGGTGGTATATACAGGGCAACAATTTCCTCCGCGTCTTTAATTATTAGACTAGCTGTGCTTTCCGGAACAACTGGCACTGCTACAATTAATTTTTTGGGATTGTTAGCCTTCAAGCTTAATATAGCTGCCCTTATGGTAAGGCCAGTAGCTATCCCGTCATCTATTATTATAGCTGTTTTGCTCTTGGGATTTATGGGAAAACTGTCTTTTAAATAAAGCTTTCTTCTTCTTGCAGCTTCCCTTTTTTCTTTTTTGGTTTCTTCTTTCAGCCATTTCGCTTCTACTTGTTTAATTTCATTTTCATTTCCTATAATGGCCCCGTCTTCGGCTACAGCAGCAATCGCAAATTCTGGCTGGTATGGATGGCCAATTTTCCTGGTTATTACCAGGGTAAGCTTGGCATTAAGTTTTTTGGCAACTTCTGCCCCCAATACCACTCCTCCCCTGGGGAGAGCGTATATCACAGCTTTATTTTTATATTTTTCTAATTTCTTGGCTAGAAGTTTTCCCGCTTCCTGCCTGTTTTTAAAGTACACTTTTTACTCCCTTTTTACTATTATAAATAATAAATTTAGTAAACTAAAGAAAACTATATTAAAAAATGGGACTAATGCATAACTGGAACCTTGGCTATAAAGAAGCTACAATTCTGCAGAGAAAGCTAGCTAAAAAAATTATAAAAGAAGACAGGGTGGAAAATATAAAAAGAATTGCAGGGATAGATGTAAAATACCGGAGAAAGGAAGATAGGTTGTATTGTGCAGTGCTTGTATTGGGCTATCCTTCTCTGGAATTAATCGAGTCTAAAACCTCTATTGCACAATCTACCTATCCTTATGTTCCTGGGTTGCTCAGCTTCAGAGAAGGACCAGTGGTGATGGATTGTTTTTCATATATAGAAAATATGCCAGACCTGCTTTTCTTTGATGGCAATGGATATATGCACCCGCGGAGGATGGGGCTAGCCTCACATCTGGGGTTGCTGGCGGACAAGCCTTCTATAGGGATTGCAAAATCAAAGCTTCTAGGCAGCTACTCCCCTCCCCCAGCCAGCAAGGGAAATTATAGTTATGTAACCGATAATGGGGAGGTGGTCGGGGCAGCAGTAGTAACCCGGGATAGAACCAAGCCTGTGTTCGTTTCTATAGGCATAAGGTAAGCCTGGATTTTGCAATAGATATTACCCTCAAGTTTTCTAAATACAGGGTGCCTGAACCTACCAGACTTGCCCATAATTTTTTAAAAAAAGAATTTGGATAAATATCAGTTCCTTGATTGGAATGGGATAGATTGATAGTTTTTAACAAAGGGGGGGTTGGAAATGGTTAAAAATGAAATTCTGAAAAAAGATATAATAGACCAGCTTTATTGGGATAGTAGAGTTGATGCTTCTAAAGTAAAGGTGGAAATTAAAGAAGGCGAAGTCTTTCTGGAAGGAAGCGTACCAAATTATAGTGCAGCTGAAGCAGCGCAGGAAGATACTTACTCTATACCAGGTGTAAGGATTGTAAACAATAACTTAACTATTGCTGTACCGGGTTTAAAAGAAAGCCCTACAGATGAAGAAATAAAATCAAATATTGAAGATATATTTAGGTCAAGCTCCGATCTGGGTAGTTTAATCATAAGTATTTATGTGGATAGAGGGGTGGTAACTTTAAGTGGAACTGTTGAAGCTTTCTGGCAAAAGCTAAAAGCAGAGGAGCTAGCAAATGGAGTTTTAGGAGTAACTGATGTAATTAATGAACTAATGGTAGTGCCAACAGAAGACATTAAAGATATAGCTATTGCCAAGGATATAGAAAGAGCTCTTGAAAGAAACAAACAGGTAAAGGATCAAAATATAGATGTTTATGGTAAAGGATGGGGTGGTAACTGTATCCGGCCAAGTTACAAATTGGTATACTTACAGGACAGCTCAGGATATTGCTAGGTATACACAAGGAGTTAAAGAAGTAATAAATAACTTAAAAATTGCCAATCCTTAAATCTTAGGCTGCTTTTTTAAATACAAATACAGTATTTCCTTCTCTTTTACTGTCCTTTATGAACTTGTCAACTTGCCTACCTAGGGAGAATACAAATTGGTTAAAAGCCCTAAACAATTTGTTCTTATTTATCAAAATGTCTTTTTCTGGTGGGCTGCCTTTTAGGAAGTTTTTTAAAAATTTCAGGAGAGTTTTCTGATACCTTCTAAAAAATGGGAAGGAAATAAACTCTTTGTCTACTAATTCAAAATTATTTTCCCTGAAGGCGTTTATATAGAAATCTTCCGGTCTCCTTATCAGTTTATTGTTCTTCTTTGTTTTATTAGCAGTTGCCTCAAACAGTATTACGTGACCACCTTTTCTTATGTTGTTATTGATCTGGCTAATTTTCTGGCTAATTTCCTCCTCATCCACAAAATGTTGTAATACTGCCAGTATCAGCAGTAGGTCAAATTTATTCCTCCTACTGGCGATATCTTCACAAAAAAACCTGGTATTAGGGATATTTAACTCATCTGCCCTTTTTTTGGCCTTGTTTACCATGGATTTTGAAATGTCAAATCCATAGATAGTAGATTCAGGAATTTTTTTTGCAAGCCAGCAGCAGTAATAGCCGTCCCCGCTTCCAAAATCCGCTACACTTAAATTACCCTTTTTGTTAATCAGTTTATTTTCTAATACTTGTTCAATCTTATTAAGCAGTATTTGCCTTCTTTTTAAATAATAGGGCAGGGGAGTAATAGTATAAAACCTTTCTCCTTTGTATGTATAACTTAATTTTCCTCTTTTGTTCCAGTATTTATCGTTCATAATTAGTTACCTGATTAGTTTTTTACAATTAGCACAAAATTTATATTCTTTTTGATCAGTTTCGGCCAGGGTATTTGAAAAATGCATTACACAACTGGAATTTTTGCAGTGATCTAGACCAATTGTATGTCCTATTTCATGTACAGCTTCTTTTTTTATTCTATCATAGAATAATTCAATATTGCTGTTTTTTTTCTCTTTGCACTGGTAAAATCTGGGGTCCAGCCTGCATAGCGATATAATGCAAGCCTTGGGGTATTGGGTAGCCAGGCCGAAAATAAAGTTGAGGGGTGGAGCATACAGGTCTTTTTCAAATACACCTAAAAAAATGTCCTCGCTGTCGCTTAAACTAAGCTCATTAATTAAAAAATTTAAAATCTTGTTTGCATTGTACTGATTTCTTTCAGCATTAAAAAAATTGGTTCCAATATTAACCCTTCCCAATATTTTGGTCTGGGTCTTAAAAATTTTGCGTAAACTGTCTTTCAGGTAGTTTAAAACCTTCTTATTTTGTTTATTAACAGGTATAATATTTATGTTTGGCCTCATTTTTAAAAGAAATAGTTTTTATTGCTGTTAGTATTATAGAATATTAAGTTTGCTTTTGTGAAGGTTGCAAGATTTAAGTAATGAAAACAAAACAAATCATGCTAAAGGGCAATTGGGAATGTGGATGGGCCCTAGACCAAAATACAGTTTGTGAAGGAAGTGAAGAAAATGACCTTTTGCTGGTTAGGAGAACAGAGATAGGCGAGAATTTATACCAGCTGAAGTATTTTGGCAACAGGGAAAAGGTTAGAGTGATTGGAGATGTTGCTTCTAACTTCATAATAGATAAGATAAAGCCTTTAGGGGTGAAGGCTATAATTCCTGTTCCCCCCTCAAAACTGGACCGGAAATTTCAGCCAGTATATGAGCTTTCAAAATTCATAGGGGAAAAAACCGGCATTCCTGTTGATTTTGAATACCTGATAAAAACAAGGCAAACCCCTCAATTGCTAAATATAGAAAAAGGGGAAGAAAGAAGAAAGATATTAAAAGATATATTTAAGGTAAAAGATAGAAGATATGAAGGAGAAAACCTGCTTGTGTTCGATGATCTATACAGTTCAGGTGAAACACTAAAATCCATAACTGAAGTTTTAATTTCAGAGGGAAAAACTTCCGGTATATATGTTTTAACTATTGCCAAAACCAGGGTAAAAAAGTAAGGCTATAGGATTTTTTCAATTGCTTTAAGCATGTCTGCTCGTGCAATTATTCCAACCAGCCTACCTTTTTTATCAACCACGGGTATTCTATTGATTTTATTTACAATCATTATATTTGCTAATTTGCTTATAGAGGTATTAGGCTTCACCGTATTTACGTCTTTAGTCATTATGTTTTTTACTTTTGATTCCAGCTGTTTTTGAAGCTCTTTTTCATATTTTTTTAAAGTTTCCTTTCTTTCATAAAAAACATAATTTTCAAAGGGGCCAAAAAACAGGGGGAAGGGAGCTTGCCTTTCCTGATAAGTTAGGTCAGCTTTGGAAACAATTCCTACCAGAATACCCTTGTTGTTTACCACCGGAACGCCGCTTATCTTGTTGTCCAGAAGCAGTTTTATCAGTTCTTTTACAGTGGCATTTTGGTTAATTTTTATTACATTTTCGTTCATGATATCTTCTGCAGTTTGCTGTCCCATTTACTATCTTCTCCTCATTTATGCTTCTATGTTTATTATAAACCGGTTTAGGCAGTAATTGAAGGCTGCATATATTCTAGCTTTCAGTTCTTGAAATTAAAAAATTGTGCTGCTAGCATTAAAGTAGCTGAGGTGAAATACTCTTATGAAAGAATATACAGATTTTGAAAAATTGATTTATGTGTTATCCAGTAAAAAAGGAATTATTTTCCTGTTAGGCTATATCGATACTGGAAAGACTACCCTCTCTAAAGAAATAATAAAAGCTTTTTTGGATAAGGGGGAAAAGGTTGGCTTTGTTGATAGTGATGTGGGGCAGTCTACTGCTGGTCCCCCAACTACCATAGGGGCTAAATTAGTTAAAAACAGGAGGGATATATATAATTTAGGCAAAGATTTTGAAAGTCTCTATTTTGTGGGATCCACTTCACCCCGGGGGAATTTTTTACCAATGGTGATAGGGACTTACAGCCTTTCAAGGGAGGCTATAGGAAAAGTAGAATCTTTAGTAATTGATACAACAGGGTTAGTTCTTGGGAGCTATGGGCAGGTTTTAAAATATAATAAAATTAATTTCATAAAGCCAAAACACCTGGTGCTTTTTGAAAAAGAAGATGAGTTAAAATATTACAAAGAAATGTTTTACCGCCAGAATTTTACAAAATTATATGTACTTAAGGTTAAAGGCCTAGCTAAAGAAAAGAGTCAAAAAGAGAGGGAAAAGAGAAGAAAAGAAAAATTTAGCCAGTACCTAAATGAAGCATCAGAGGCTTTAATAGATTTGGGAGGTGTGAGTACTTTCCCTCCAAAGAAATATTTTTTAAAAAAAAGCAAGGATTTTAATGTGATTGGATTAGGGGATATAAATAATCAGTGCCTGGGAATTGGCATCTGTTTAGATGCTGACAAAAACAGCTTGAAAATATATACGCCAGTTGAAAGCAGGAAGGTAAAGTTTTTGAAGCTAGGCGGAATTAGGATAAATAAAGAAGGCGAAAAGTTATGAGTAATGCCCAGAAGATAGCAGGTGAAATATATAAAAGTAGGAGGGTATGTATGTTGACCGGAGCTGGGATATCTACTGAAAGCGGAATACCTGATTTCAGGAGCCCTGGAACTGGGCTCTGGTCCAGGTTTGATCCCAGCATACTTTCAGCAGATTCTCTGGTGAAGAATCCTAAAGAATTTTACAGTAAAGGGCTTAAGATTTTAAAGAGTATTGGAAAGATAAAGGAAGCTGAACCAAATATAGGGCATAAGGTGCTAGCAAAACTGGAAAAGGAAAATTACATTGATTGCATAATTACACAGAATATTGATGGTTTGCACAGAAAAGCTGGTTCAAAAAAGGTATATGAAGTACATGGCAACTTAAGAGACGCATATTGCATGTCTTGCGGGAGAAAGTATAGCTTTAGCGATATAATAGAAAAGATAAAGACCCAGATTCCACCGCAATGCAGCAGTTGCAATGGAACTATAAGGCCTGATGTGGTACTTTTTGGGGATATACTTAATGAAAGTTACAACCAAGCCGTAAAAGAAGTGGAAAAATGTAACTTGCTTGTTATAGTGGGGTCAAGCCTTGAAGTAAGCCCCGTAAATTACCTACCGGATTTAGCTGTCAGGTATATAATCATAAATAGGGAGCCTACTTCTTTTGACAGAGATGCCCTGATTTTCTGGCACCAGCAGACCGGCAAGGCTTTAGAAATGATATATAAAGCGCTTAAAGAATATGAAAAAAAAGGTTAATGTATCATTATTTTTAATTTCCTTTTCTGTTTTTCTTTATCAGGTATGCCTGCTTAGGATACTTTCTATTTCTGACTTTTATCATTTTGCTTTTTTAATTGTAAGTGTTGCCCTTCTAGGATTTGGAATAAGCGGAAGCTTTCTGTATTTTTTTATCAATAAAATTAGTGATCCCAGGGTTTGCTATATGATCTTTTCAGCAGGCTTTTCAGTTTCCATTATCTTGAGCTTTCTAGTAATAAATCTGGTGCCTTTTGATTCATTTAAAATTGCCTGGGAGCTAAAGCAGTTATTTTACCTTTTTATATATTACCTTTTCCTGATAGCCCCCTTTTTTTTCGGAGGCTGTTTTATAGGTTATGTTTTTTACAATCTTGAAAAACCTTCTTTAACCTATTTTTTTAATTTAATTGGTTCTGCAGCAGGGGCCCTAGCTTTCCTTGCCTTGCTGCCTGTTACTGGAAAAACAGGGGTTATTCTGCTGGCAAGCATATTGGGTATTGTCTCCTTAATTATTTTAACCTCTAAGGCTTACGCGAAGATATTTGTGTCACTTTCAGCAGTATTTGTAATTGTGGTTTTAATACTTTGTATTTTTTCCCCCCAAATCTGGGACATAAGGATATCCCCTTACAAGAGCCTGGCTGCAGTTCTCCGTTACCCTGATTCAGAACTGGTATACTCGTCTGAAAACTCTTCGGCAAAAATAGATATTGTAAAAAGTGAAAATATCAAATCGGCTCCAGGAATTAGCCTAAAGTACCAGGATGTCCCACCCACACAGCTGGGTTTAACCGTAGATGCTGATAATTTATCTCCTATGACACGGTATTCTAAAGAAAAGCTGGATTTCCTAAATTTCCTTCCCCAGTCCCTCTTTTTTAGTTTGAAAAGAGATTATAAGAATATATTAATCGTTGAGCCAGGAGGCGGTCTTGATGTTTTGGCGTCAGAATATCTTGTTGATGCAAATATCTATGTAGTGCAGAATAATGTGCTTATAACAGAAGCATTAAAGGGAGATTTTTCTAGTTACACCGGGAATATATATAACAGGAAAAACGTAACTATAATAAATGACTCAATTAGAAACTTTTCGAAAATTACTGATAAAAAATTTGACCTTATTATATTAAGCCTTTCTGATAGCTATCATCCAATTTCTTCAGGGGCATATAGCTTGAACGAAAATTACCTCTACACAAAGGAAAGCTTAGCTGATCTTATAAAGATAACTGACAGCAAGGGAATAGTTGCGGTTACCAGGTGGGTACAGTTTCCTCCCAGTGAAAACTTAAAAATATTATCTACTTTTATAGAGAGTATAGAGGATACCGGTATTAAAGATATCACAGATAAAATTTTTGCTTTCAGGTCCTGGTCAACATTTACCACTATGTTTAGTAAAACCAGTTTCAGCAGTAAAGAAGCCGATACATTAAAGCAGAAGACCGGCAGCCTGAATTATGACCTTGTTTACTATGAGGGTATGAAAATAGAAGAAGCAAATAAGTACAATAAGCTCGATGAACCTTATTTTCACAAATACTTTAAAAAAATTTTAGAAGGCAACAACCAGCAAAGGCTTTCTTTCTATGACCAATATTATTTTAACATAAAGCCGGCTTCAGACAATAATCCCTATTTTTATAATTTCTTTAAATTCAGGCAAGTCCCCGATATTGTAAAATACTTCGGCAAATCAACCCAGCCTTTTGGAGGGGGAGGATACCTTATACTTATTGCTGCCCTAGTTATTTCAATAATACTTTCTGCACTATTAATCTTATTTCCATTGAGAATAAAAAATATCAAGCTAGAGCTAAAAGGAAACTACCCCTACCTTATTTATTTTCTATCTATCGGGCTTGGCTTTTTCTTTATAGAATTACCCTTTATCCAGAAGTTTATTCTAATTCTTGGGAAGCCTGCCTATTCCCTTTCTGTAATACTTTTTAGCATAATGCTTTTTGCAGGTATTGGAAGCTTTGTTACCAGCAGGTACAGGGTAAATATCAACTGGGTAGTCCTCCTTCTCTTTGGATATGTTATATTATTTGTTTTCACTTTTATGCATTTAAGCAGTTTTATGTTGTCAAGAGTCCTGTGGCAAAGGTTTCTGTTAACCGTACTGTTGGTAATGCCTGCAGGGTTCCTTATGGGGATGCCTTTTCCCCTGGGAATAGCCAGGGCAAAGGTAGAAAAGCCGAATATAGTACCGTGGCTATGGGCTATTAATGGATGTGCCTCGGTTATAGGATCTATTGCTGCAGTAATAGTTTCACTTCATCTGGGATTCTTGGTGGTTATTGGAATATCAGGGCTCCTGTATATTTCTGCCATGGTAGCCTATAGGTATTTTAACATTTAGTTGATGTATATATAGATAGTGTATTAAACGGGTTTACCTATCATGGCCTGCTAGAAGTAGAGTAGAGTTTGGAAAGTAGCTGCAGAAGAGACATATTAAAGAATTTTTTATGAATACCCTTTATTTACTATATTAAAAGTTATTAAAAATATTTTTTAATAAGCATATGCATTTACAACATATTGCCGTACCATTCTATGTGTATTGAAAAAGGAGCCATTTATTGAAATTGCAAAACGCATTATCTCTATCCAGCTTTCCCTGTCATTGTAGAATTTTGGCAGTATTATATCTTCCAGTTTGGAATACAATGAAGCTACATCTTCTAAATCGCTACTTTCCTTGTGGCTATTGGAACCTATGGACCAGCCGGTTACACCTTCTATGCATCCTTCAACCCACCAGCCATCCAGAATGCTAAAGCTAGGGACTCCATTATGGGCAGCTTTCATCCCAGAAGTACCGGAAGCTTCATTGGGCTTTTTGGGAGTATTGAGCCACAAGTCTACTCCAGGTATTATTTTTTTAGCCAGCGCAATGTCATAATTTTTAAGATATACTATGTTAATTATATCTCCTAAATTTTGAGATGCTTGAATAATTTTCTTTATCAGGTTTTTCCCTTGGTAATCTTCTGGGTGGGCCTTTCCTGAAAAAACAAATTGAATTTTGCCCCTAGTTTTAGCTATTTGTATTAGCCTGTCAATATCCCTAAATACTAAATCCGGTCTCTTATAAGAAGTTGATCTCCGGGCAAAACCGATGGTGAGTATATCAGTAGATAATTTGTTGTCAGTAGTGCTATTAATATAGTTAATGAGATTACTTTTTTCCTCCATATGTGAATTCCAGATCTCATCTTTAGGGATGCTGATAGCGTATCTAAAACTGAAAGGGTCTTCTACCCATCCCGGAATGTGCTTATCATAAAGTTTTTTAAAGCTCTCACTTACCCAGCTGGCAGAATGAACTCCGTTGGTAATTGAGTCTACAGGATAATTAGGAAACATTCCTCTCGATATTTTTCCGTGTTCTTTGGCTACCCCGTTTACGTAATGGCTTAGATTCATAGCTAAAAGAGTCATATTAAGCTTGTCCTGGCCGGCAATATTTTTTAGTAATTTCTGGGGTATGCCAGGTTCAAAAATCTTGCTTACCAAATCATAGGAGAATTGGTCATGGCCTGCAGGAACTGGGGTATGGGTGGTAAAGATACAACTATTCTGAACTTTGCTAATGTGGGGTTTTAAATCATCCTTTGATTCTACATTCTGTTCCCCAATAGATTTATTTAGAAGTTCTAGAGCGAGCAAGCTAGAGTGCCCTTCGTTCATATGATAATTTTTAATATTTTTATATCCCAGCAGTTCAAGTATCCTTACTCCTCCTATGCCCAGTATTGCCTCCTGGGAAAGCCTGTAAGCATTATCGCCACCATATAGTGAATGTGTCAGCATCCGGTCATGTTCATGGTTTTCATCGATATCAGAATCTAGGAAAATTACAGGTATATAATACCCGCTATGGCCCTTATATAGGTATTGCCATGCTTTTATAAGGACAGCCCTATTATTGAGTTTTAATGATGTTTTGGGTTCTAAAGGGGTTAAATATTTTTCTGGATTCCACTTATAAGGTAATTCTTTCTGGTTCCCCTCTTTATCAAGTTTCTGATAGAAATAACCTTTTCTATATAATAAGGTAATAGCAACCATGGGTACTCTTAAATCGGCGCACGATTTTATTGTATCACCTGCTAAGATACCCAATCCACCACTATAGGTGGGAATATCCGGTATAATTCCTATTTCCATAGAGAAATAGGCAATATACTTTTCTTCTTTTTTTAGATTCTTATGGTAAGACACTTTATGGGTTCTTTCTGGAGGAAAAATTTTTCCAATTATACTTTTGATACATTTTAACATGATAACAGAAAGCAATAAAAGAATACATGGCGTACTTTAAAATGTTACAGTCAAATAGAAATATCCTCTTTTTAGGCAAATTTATCTGGCCTTGTTAAAAGAAACGCATAATGGAAAATTGCAGGATATAATTATCAAAATTATAAATAAAAAATATAAATGGGCAGCAGTGGAAAATTTATTTAGTTTGGTTATAGACTACCATGCGGATAAGGCATATAAGCCATAACTTGCTTTTGGTATGGATGATTATGTTGATATAAATGTGGTTAAGTCGTGCTGCCCTGCAATTCTGGATGTGGGGATAACTATTCCTTATAAGAATTTTATTCAGGGGATTATAAAAGTGGTAGGACTATAGAAAAGCATCCAGATTCACCCAGAGCATCTAAAATAAGAGAGTATGGGACTAGCAGAATTACGATATATTTGGGGTATTGCTAATAAGGCTGAATTTAATTCAAATCAGAAAATTCTGCCGGATAGACTTAAAAGAGTTTGAAAATAACCTGCAAGAATACGGTGATACCCGGTTTGGTTAACTATTAAGTTAATACTTGAACATGAGAGTTATACAAAAAACCAAAATATAAATGATTTTCTTAACAATGCAGGCAAACAATGGGAAGATTAAATAGTAAAATCGCGCTGTAATAGTAAATAGGCCTCAAAAGACAAACAAATCCTGGCCAGGGTTGGCATATGAAGTAAGGGCATCAATATATCCAGAGTGCATAGGGATTTTATATGAAGACTACACAGCCTTACAAAATAAGGGTGATTTTATGGCAATGTCAATTTATATATGTTTCCATCAAAAGCTGTTAGGTAAAGATCCTGGTTTTCATCTATTCCAAATGAGCTAATATTTAGACTGGTTTCAGTAAAAGTGAAATTTCTTGCTTCTCCTCCTTCAGTATAGGCAAGCCCCCAAATATATCCTGTTACAAAATCTGCATAAATGTATATATCTTGAAGCATAGGCAGCCTGTGGCCTCTGTAGACATAACCTCCAGTAATTGACTTGCCTAAAGGATGCTCATATTCATATATTGGAAGAGTCAGGCCTTCAGTATCACAACCTGACTGAGGATTAAAGCATTGGCTTCCTTCCATTATATTCCAGCCGTAATTTCTCCCCTTTTCGATAATATCTATTTCCTCTATTTTGTTCTGGCCAACATCTGCGGCCCACAAATTTCCGGTTACGGGATCAAAGCTGAATCTCCAGGGATTGCGGAGACCATAAGCATATATTTCTTCACGGTGGTTTCCTGAATTACCAGCAAAAGGATTATCAGGAGGGATAGCGTAACTGCGCCCTGTTTGCTGATTATCAATATCGATACGCAGAATCTTACCTAAAAGGGTCTCAAGATTCTGTGCATTTCCCTGGGGGTCTCCAGCTCCACCGCCATCACCTGTTGAAATATATAGATAACCATCAGGGCCAAATGCAAGTTTGCCTCCGTTATGGTTTGAATATGGCTGGTCAAAAGTAATTACTATTTCTTCACTTTCTGGATCTGCTTTATCTGGATCGCTTTCAATCGTTTTGAAGCGTGAAACAACTGTGCCATTATTATTTGTATAGTTTACAAAAAAATAGCCATTTTTTTTAAAACCTGGATGAAATGCTAATCCCAGGAGACCTTCTTCTCCACCGCTATCATTTACACGGTCAGAAATATCAAGGAAAAGTTCGGATTCTGTATTACTATCAATAACAGAAATGCTGCCACTTTTTTCAACTATAAACATACGGCCAGATCCATCTCCTGCAATTTGAAAATCTAATGGCTGGGTAAAGGATAAATTGGGAAAGGCATTTATTACCTTAAAATTATTTTCCAATTCCTGTAATGTCTCTAAATCTATAACGGCTACTTCTTTTTGTTCAGTTCCATTAGAAGTAGGTTCACTTAGTGCAGTTTCTTGTTCTTGGGTATTTGCCTCTTCTGAGATAACATTTTGTTTATTTGCTTGCTTCCCGGTAGTTTGTGAACATGAACTTATAAGGAATGGTACCAAGAAAAAAACTAATAAAGTTATAGAGGTATATTTTTTTAACATAATTCACCTTTTAGACTTTTAAAATAAAAATAATTTATTTCAATATTTCCGTTAAATATTTACCAGAGGTAGTATTTTCTTACTCCTATAAATTTAACATTATGCAGGGTATCTATTACCTAATAGCACCAGTCTCGGTTACCTTTTTCTTAACTTGGCATGGGCTTAAATCTTTTATGCTTTCGGATTTTAGCTGTCACTTTTATATAATACTGGTTTACCCGGTATTCCTATTCTCTGGTCAAAGGCACAAATACCACATCTATTATCTTTTCAGTTATTACTTCCCCGTTTTCCTTAGTTACTTTCCATAAAACCTGATTCCAACCGGAAGGCCCTACTGGAATTACCATTATGCTATCTTCTTTCAGTTGGTTTACCAATGGTTGTGGTATATGGTCCGGTGCTGCTGTAACTATTATTTTATCAAATGGAGCATGCTCTTCCCAACCATAATACCCGTCATGATTGGATACCTTTACTTCCGGATACATCTTATTTAGTCTTGTTTTAGCTTTTTTATATAAATCCGTAATTATTTCAACGGTATATACTTCATCCACTATTTCTGCTAGGATTGCTGCCTGGTATCCAGAACCTGTTCCTATCTCCAGGACTTTATCATCTTTATTCAAGTTAAGCTCTTCAGTCATTAATGCAACTATATAAGGCTGGGATATGGTTTGGCCCTGTCCTATTGGAAGAGGCCTATCCTCATAAGCATGGCTTCTTTGACCTTCATCTACGAACTTATGACGGGGTACTTTTTCCATAGCTCTAATTACATTGCTGTCCTTTATACCCCTGGCAAGTATCTGGGTTTCCACCATTTCTTTTCTTAGTTGCTCATATTTTTGGATATCTGTTTCCTGGTTGGTAAAAAATATGGTAAGTCCTATTATCACCAAAATTATTACTATAGAAACAGCAATTATTATTTTCCTTTTCTTGGACATGATTTATATTTTAAGTGATATTGGTTGTAGCCTAAGCCATTCAGATTTATTCATTATCTTTTCCACCCTTTTTACTTCCCCAATAGAAGTATCAGATATTTCTGCAATGTGATGGTATGTATAATTATTTTCTAACCCTGCCAAGATTAAATCAAGACTCTTATAAGGTAACTTTATAAAATCTTTATCATTAAGTCCAGGCATAAGATCAGGGGAAGGGGGTTTCTTTATCAGGTGCCCTGGCAGACCGATATGTCTGGCAATTTCAAGTATTTGGGTTTTGTAAAGGTTTAGAATAGGCTGTATGTCAGCTATGCTGTCTCCATATTTTACAAAAAAGCCGGTAAGCCATTCGCTTTTATTAGCCGCACCCACATAAAGATAATTGTGTAGTTCTGAATAATAAAAAAGGATAGCCGAACGTATCCTGTGTTTTATCCTGTAATAGGCAATACCTTTAGCCATTTCTTTGTCTTTTGTGCCCTCCAGATTCACCATAAAAGGGTCTTTGCCCAAGCTATTAGAAATGCTTTCTTTTTTTCTTCTGACATAATTTTCTATAACATTTCTTCTAAAAAGAAAAGTTGGGGGAAATAAATTGTAAACCCCTATTGACCATAGAGGGAGAGTAATTTTTTTTACTAAATATTTTACTCTTAATTTCTTTGCGTAATTTATAGCATCCCTTATATTTTCTCTGCTTGAGTCCCTCTCTGGAAGTATTATTGCCATAACCCTTTTAGGTCCTAATGCACTAGTGCATAATTTAAGTATTAAAGATGAATCCAAACCCCCGCTTAAGCCGACCACAGTGCCATCTCTGTTTAAACTTAAGGTATAGCTTCTAATGAAATTTTCAATATTTTCAGTAACCCTTTTTGAATTAAGGGATATAAAATCTTGGCCTGTTTCCATATTAATAAATTGTAAAATTTGCTTTCATATTACCATTTAATTTTTCTTAATTAAAATACTAAAAAGTTTAATTTTTAAAATACTTTTAGAAGTAGTAGAATATAAACTACAGGTGGGGGCTAAAATTTTTATCTCTCCATATTTTTTTCTTTTCAGTAAGGGGATAACATAAACAGAAATAACCAAAACAACGACCTTGTGATTATTAATAAAATCAATGATGCAATAAATGAAAGAAAAAGCCTGCACGAAGTCGCCAAGCTCTTTTCAAGCTTGACCAGGAAAGCATTTAACAGTTATGGAGTCTCAGTATATTTTTTAACAGCAGACCAAAAATATTTAGAAACAGATAGCTTAAGTTTAGAAAAAAAAACTAAAGAAAAAATTGAAGAAATTTTAGGAGTTAAAATCACTAAAATTAAATTAGCTCTATCTGAAGGTAGCCGTTATATGGATATTCTCAGCAAGGCAGCTCCAAGGATATATAATAAAAAAGAAAAAATAAAAGAAATAATAAAAGAGTTTATAAAAGCAGCTTCTGTTGAAAATAGTTTAAAAAATAAAATTATAAAAAATTTTAATCCCCAAATATATAAGATTCTAGATATGAAGTCTTTGCTGAGCATGCCGGTAGTTTATGGAGAAAAACCAATTGGATTGGTGGAACTCTCTTCTAGGAATAATCTAACTAAAAAAGACTTAAAAAGGTTTGAAATTCTATGCAACCAGTTTAGCACTGCTGTGGTTCAGAAGATAAATGAAAAGCAGCTAAAAAAAGATAAAGAAATATTTGAAGTTTTATTTAATAATGCAAATGATCCCATTTTTTTTTATGCTTTAAAAAGCAAGTCAAAAAAGCTTGGTAAATATATCCAAGTAAATAAAACTGCATGTGAAAGATACGGCTATAGCAAAGATGAATTTTTAAATTTAACCCCTCTGGACATATTAGATAAATCTTCTAAAGAAAAGGTTGCATTTATAGGCAAGAGGTTAATTTCTGACGGGCATTATACCTATGAAATGGTACATAAGTTAAAAGATGGTACAAAAATGCTGGTTGAAGTAAATTCGAGGATTTTTAAATGGCAAGATGAAGATGTGGTAATGTCAATTGTCAGAGATATCACAGCCCGTAAAAAAGCAGAGGATGAAATAAAGTACCTGTCATTTCATGACAAGCTGACTGGCCTGTATAATAGGGATTATTTTGAAGAAGAAATTAAAAGGCTGGATACCCGGAGGCAGCTGCCCTTATGCATTATAATGGGAGACGTTAATGGCTTAAAACTTATAAATGATGCTTTTGGCCATGCAGAAGGAGATAAGCTTTTAAAATTAGCTGCCTCAATATTGGAAGATTGCCTGAGGGAAGAAGATATAATTGCCCGGTGGGGCGGTGATGAGTTTGCGGTACTTCTTCCCAAGACTACAAGGAATACTGCCAATTTTTTAATTAAAAGGATAAAAGACAGGCTCCTGGTTGAAAATAAGAGTAGGATTCCTTTGAGTATTTCATTGGGATTGTCAATTAAAACAAAAGTTTATCAGAATATAAATAAGAAATTGGTTGAGGCTGAAAATGACATGTATAGGGTGAAACTTGCAGAATCTAAAGAAGTTTCTACCTCCATTATTTATACATTAAAAAATAGTCTGAAAGATAAGGTGGGGCTGCAGACCAACTTTGATCACACAGTTGCAGAGCTAGCTCTGAAATTAGGTAAAAAAATAAAGCTTTCCGGCCATAGCCTGGCTAAAATAAACCTGATATCATCCTTTTATGATATAGGGATGGTTTCCATTCCTGGAGAACTGGTTGAGAGCAAAAAAAAACTTAGCAGGCAGGAATGGAACCTTATAAAGAAACATACTGAAATAGGATACCATATATGCATTGCCAGCCCCCACCTGTCTCATATTGCATTTGATGTGCTGTCCCATCATGAGCATTGGAATGGAGGGGGTTACCCCCAAGGCTTGAAAGGGGAAAATATTCCTATTGTGGCAAGAATTATTACAATTGTTGAAGCATACCAGAAAATGAAAAGGGGTACCCCATATAAAGCTCCCATGAAAAAGCCAAGTATTATAAATGAGTTAAAGAAGAGTGCTGGATCACAATTTGACCCGGACCTTGTCCGCAATTTTATGCAGATGATTGGAGAAGAATAATTTAGGATTACTTATCTAAATATTCAGGTTGCCTGAAATTGTTTTTGAAAGTAATATATCTTCCAACGCTATTCATGTATTTTAGGTATTTTTGCCGGTAGCGCTCAATTAAAAATTTTTCTTCCTGTATTATCTGGTAATGCAGTATTAGTGTAACAATTATCCAAAAAATTAAGAAAATTAAGTTTCCCCAAATTAAAAAAGTGCCCAAAAAATAAAGGTTAAAAAAAAGATAAATAGGATGCCGGCAAAACTTATAAATACCTGCCACTACAAGTTTTCCGGGCTTTTTATCATCAATGCCCAGCCTCCAGGAGTTTCCCAAATTAATAAGGGCCCAAATAAAAAAAGTAAATCCCAAGCACATCAAAAAGAAACCTATAATTTTTAAGTAGAGATTGTCAAATAGTGCAATACTGAAAGGATACGGAAAAATTTTAAAATCCAGGTTAAGGGAATATAATAAAACTTCGAAAGCCCATACATTTACTACCAAAAACAAGATTATTTCCATTACATGCCTTAGCCCATCCCTTCTAAAGCTTAACGCTATTGCATTAATTTTGCTTTTCCTTTTGATATAAATGGTTTTACCAATGACAAATGAAAGAAAGATAGCTAAAAAAAATATTTGTATGTAGTTAAGAAAGTAATCCAATTAAATTAATTGTTTTTTAAATTACAGATATTTTATTATAATTTTTATTATATTAAAATCAAGCCCATGTATGGTTATTTTAAAAACTATGATTTTAAAGATGATTTAGCTGGATAGGAGGAAAGGATACGAATTATTGAATCCAAAGATGATATTGTTAATAAAGATACGAGGAGAAATTTAAAAATTATTTATTTAATACAAAAAGCAGTAAGCTTGGAAAAAGCGGTACATTTTCCCTATTTATAAACTACTAAAAAGGTTTGTGAAAACTATAAAAGATTTTATTTATGAATAATGTAGAAAAAATAATCAGATATTTTAACATGAAGCCCCTTCCTGATGAAGGAGGGTATTATACCGAGACTTACCGGTCAAAAGAAAAGATTGTAGAAGATAATTTACCGGACAGGTATAAAGGCTATAGGAATTACTATACTTCAATTGTTTACCTTATAACAGAAAAAAATTTTTCGCACCTGCACCGTATAAAAAGCGATGAAATATTCCATTTCTATATGGGAAAGCCTGTAGAGATAATAAACTTTCTGGGGAATGGCAAATACAGGAAGGTTACGCTGGGCAATGATATATTTAGTAGCCAGAGGCTACAATACATGGTGCCCAAAAATACCTGGCAGGCGGCTTACCTTAAACAAGGAAGAGGTTATGCCCTGCTGGGAACTACTGTTTCACCGGGGTTTGAATTCAAGGATTACCAGAACGCAAAAAAGTTTAAAGAAAAGCTAACCAGTCAATATCCTGAACTAACGGAAACAATAGAGAGAATAATATAATGGAAAAAACAATTGAGCCTGCTACTATCTGGCAGAGGTTTTTTGCAGTACTTCTAGATTTTATTTTCTTCTGCATAATTTTTTTCCCGGTTACCAGGATAGTAAAAGGGGTATGGCTAATGGGAGCATCTGACCATAGGTGGGCAAAAGGATTATTTATTACCGATCCCTTATGCATAGCCTTTTTGATTTTTATGTTCCTTTATTTTGTACTTCTGGAAGCCTTCTGGGGCAAAACCTTAGGTAAGATGGCCTTGGGAATTAAAGTGATAAATTCTGCAGGAAAAGCGCCAGGCATAAAGAAAGCCTTAACCAGGAATGCCTTAAGGGTAGTTGACAGTCTTCCTTCTTTTAATATCCTGGCAATAATACTTATTCTTGCCACTAAAGAGAACAGGAGATTTGGGGATATAATGGCTAAAACATTAGTTATAAAGGACAAATAAGTTGATTTATAAAAAAATATAAAATATAATACATAATAATGCATAAACATATCAATTATATACATGATACCCGAAAAGCGGAGACAAAAGATAATAAACAAGCTCAAAGAGCGAAACATTGAAACCCTGGATAAACTTACTGAAGAGCTGGGGGTATCAAGGGTAACCATTCAAAGGGATGTAAATTTACTGGAAAAAGAGGGGCTCCTGTCCAAGGTCCATGGCGGGGTAAAAATAAACAGCGAAGGCTTTAACCATTTTGAATCAAGGTTTCAGAACAGATTAAGCCAAAATTATGAAAAAAAACTAAAAATAGCCAAAAAGGGGCTGGATTTTGTTTATGATGAAAGCACCATTTTTCTGGATTCTTCTACTACTGTATATATTTTCTTTAAGGAACTGGTAAAGCAAAAATTTATTGATTTAAACATTATTACTACTTCTCCTGCTATCTTATGTGAAGCTTTAAAATATCCCGACCTAAAGGTTATCTCTACCGGCGGGGAGTTGAGGGCCGGATTTAATATGTTATGTGGAAGCTGGGTATTGGAATTTTTAGACAAAGTCAACATTGATACTTCCTTTATATCAGCTGCAGGTATATCTGGTGAGCATATGCTTACCACTTCCAATAAAGAGCTTGCTAACATATTGGCAAAGATTTTCAAGAGATCCAGGAATATGAACCTTCTTGCTGACAGCAGCAAATTTTATAAAACAGGGATGCTTAATATAGGCAGTATTGGTAACTGTGACAGGGTAATAACAGATGCTCAGATAGATAGAAGTATAACCACTAAACTAAAGGATTTATATAATCTTGAAATAGTATTTTAAAATAAAAAAGGAGGGGAAATGATGGATGTGAAGACATACACCACTGATGTTGTAGTGATAGGAGGTGGTGGTGCGGCTTGCAGAGCTGCTATTGAAGTTTCTGAAAAAGGCCTTGACTGTATAATGGTTGACAAAGGCCGGCCGGGCAGATCTGGTGCAACTCCATGTGCTCTGTGGAGTATCCAGGCACCATTTGGGTCCAGAGGCCGTGATGACAGGGATTCACCTGACCAATTCTTCGAAGACATGGTTAAAGCAGGGCGCTTTATTGGTGACCAGAATATAACTGAGATTGTAGCTTTTACTGCCTGTGACAGGATTCTGGATATGGAAAGGTATGGTGTGCACTTTAAAAAATATGATGATGGGAGGTTTTTCCAAACTCCCATGCCTGGTCAAACTTATCCCAGATCATGTTTTATGTTTGAAAACGGCCAACATATGTCTACAGTATTAGCTAAAGAGGTATCTAGGCATGACAATATCGAGGTATTTAAAGATTTTTTTGTTTTTGATTTGCTTAAAAACAAGGATACCGTAATTGGTGTTATCGGAATGGATTTGCTTTCTGGTGAGATAGTAGCAATTAATGCAAAGTCTACTGTAATGGGTACTGGCGGCTATACATCACTTTGGGGATTCAGTGACAATCCCCCGACCCTTACCGGGGACGGCATATCTATGGCTTACAGTGCTGGCGCTGACATAGTTGATTTAGAGTTTAACCAGTATTATGGAACTGATGTACTGTGGCCCCCAAGTGTTAAGGGAACTGTAGTTTTATACGAGTTGATGATTGATGAATTTGCAGATGGAGAAATTACAGACAAGAATGGAAAGCCAATAATCGATAAGCCCCTTCCCATAAGGGATGATGCAATAAAAATTATATTTAAAACCATCGAAGAAGGAAGAGGGACCGAGCACGGAGGCGTTTATTTTGATACCACCCTTTCGCCCAAGAGCGAAAAAGAAGTAAGGGAAGTATTTAAGGGCATGACCCCCAAGCATTACCAGTTTTTAATTGATGCTGCAGGCATAGACCTTGTTAAAACGCCTTTGGAAGTTGCTCCCGCTTCTCATTACCAGTGTGGCGGAATCTACATTAATGAAAGGGGCCAGTCAACATTGGACGGACTGTATGCAGCAGGAGAGTGTGCCGGCAATTTTCAGGGAGCAAATAGGTTAGCCGGTAGTGCGCTTTGTGATACCCAAACTATGGGTGCGAAAGTTGGTGGCTGTGCTGCAGATGACGCAAAACAGAGAGGGGCTACCCCTATTGATAAGGGATATTTAAAGGAAAAAACCGGCCTTTTGGAATCTTTCCTGGCCAAAAAGAAAAAAGCAACCAGGCCGGTATTTATAAAAGAGGAAATTCTAAAAGCAATGGATAGCCACATAGCACCGTTCAGGAATGAAAAAGGACTGAAAAAAGGACTGTCAATTATTGAATCACTGAAGGATGAGGTGGAGCATATATCAGTTCCGGGCATCAATAAATATAACTATGAGTTAGAAGAAGCACTGGAAACAAGACTGATGGTAAGAGCAGCAGAAATTACTTTTGGATCAGCATTATTTAGAAAAGAATCAAGGGGGCACCATAACCGGACAGATTATCCTGAAATGGATAACAAAAATTGGAGATGCCACACCATTGCTTCACTGAAAAACGGAAAGCCTGAATATTTTAAGAAGGATGTAATTTATACCAAAATGAAACCTGAGGATTAAAATCCAAGGAGGATAAAATGGCAAAAAATACAATTAAGGCAACAATACGCAGGTTTGACCCTGATAAGGATAAGGAACCGTACTTTAAAGATTACGAAGTGGAAACAGACAGGACTGTTACTGTTCATGAGCTTCTGACCAAGATACACAGGGATTATGACGGCACTTTAGCTTACAGGACTTTTAAATGCTATAAGGGGATGTGTACTACATGCATAGTAAAGTTAAATGGAAAGACCGTAAGGTCTTGTGCAACAAGAGTTGAGCCTAATTCTGAAATAACCATTGAGCCTGCAGCCGGAGGCAAACTGGTAAGGGATTTAATAGTAGATTTTAAAAGAATGTAAGGAGGAAATTATGGCTAAGCCAGTAATATGGCAGGAGATAACCTGGCCTGAAATAAAAGAGGTAAGCGAAAAGGTAGGAATTGCTATACTACCTATTGGGGCAACAGAGCAGCATGGCTTTCATTGTCCTGCAGGTGTTGACTTTTACAATGCCTATGAACTTTCAAAAAAAGTGAGTGAAAGGACCGGGGCAATTGTGGCACCGCCGATGCCTTATGGAAGCCATCCCTACTTCCATTATGGCTTTACCGGCACTTTACCCATTAGGGCAACCACCCAGATTGAATTCATAAGGGATATAGTAAAAGGGCTGGTAAATTCGGGTTTTAACAAAGTTATAATAATGCAGGCCCACGGGCAATGGTGGACTGTACATACTGCCGTACAGGAAATAGCTTTAGATGTTGACTGCTTTATGGCGGTTGCAACCTGGTGGGAGCTAGCATGCAAAAAGATAAAAGAAGTATGCGAGACTCCTTTCAAGCATGCTGATGAAGTGGAGACCTCTGTAAGCCTGTATCTTTATCCTGAGCTATGCGATATGTCAAAAGCAGAAGAAGATTATAGCCTAAAACCTTATATTGACAAGAAATTTACCAGGCCTGCAGTTCATGCAGAGCTCCTAAATTCCTTTCCCATTGAGGCTATAACTTCCATCCCCCAGGAAAATGTAATGAAAACAGGTGCTCCCGGAGACCCCAGGAAAGCTTCAGCCGAAAAGGGAAAAGCAATCGTGGAAACGGCAGTAGATGTTGTAGTAGACCTGGTAGATTACCTGAAAAAAAATTATAAGCCGGGAGAATTTCCGAGAGTAAAGCCAGATTTGAAAGCAGATATGTACTAAGGCTATGGGTTATTTACTTGGAATGGATATCGGTTCAGGAGGCTGCAAGGTTACCCTGCTGGAAATAGACAAAGGTGCTATTACCCAGTCTGCTGAATACAATACCTATTATCCCCATCCGGGATGGGCAGAGCAGGATCCTGCTGATTGGATTGATAAGCTAGGCAGGCTGGTAAAAGAGGTGCTGCAACAAAAAGACTGCCTCCCGGAAGAAATAGAAGCTATAGGTATAGGGGGAGTAACTCATTCACCTGTCCTGCTTGACAGAAGTGGAAAAGCTATAGGCAGGGTTATTCATATAACTGACAGGAGAAGTTATAGGCAAGCAGAAAGACTGAAGGAATTTCACAATATTGAAAATATTGCCTTAAACTCTGTTGATTCAATGTGGACCATGCCTATGATTGCATGGGTATATGATAACCAGAAATACAAGCTGGATAGAACCAATAAAATACTTTTTCCCAAGGACTATGTAAGGTTTAGGTTAACCGGAAGCAGGGTTACAGATTATATTGATGCCCAGGGGACATTGTTTTTTGACCCTGCCAAAAAGAAATGGAACCAAGAACTGGTAAGCCTAATAAATTTGGATATTAGACTGCTTCCAGAAGTAGTTTCCCCGGTAGAAATTGTGGGAAAAGTAACCAGAGAGGGAAGCAGTTGGTCCGCGCTTGCAGAAGGCACTCCGGTTATAGCAGGGTCAACTGATACTGCACTTGAAGTATTTGCTGCTGGATCAATTAAGCCCGGGGATTGTACGGTTAAGATGGCCACCTTCGGCAGAATATGCGTTATTACGGGCAAGCCTTTCTGGGGCAAAGGCTTTGTTAATTACTCCTATATTAAGCCGGGGCTTTGGTATCCAGGGACGGGTACAAGGTCTTTTGCCACTTCCCTTAAATGGTTCAGAGATGAATTTTGCAGAGACTTAAAAGGCGGCAATATATTTATGGAAATGGACAAACTGGCTTCAAAAACAAAACCCGGTGCAGATGGGCTGATATTCCATCCGTACCTGCAAGGCGAAGGCACCCCATACGATGACCCTTATCTCAGGGGTAACTTTTTAGGCCTGTCCCTCCATCACCAAAGGCCCCACCTTATAAGGGCGGTGCTGGAAGGAACTGCCATGTCACTGAGGGATTCCCTTGAATTTATAAAGGAAAGGGGCATAAACATAAGCAAGCCCATCAGCCTTATAGGTGGAGGCTCCAAAAGCAAATTATGGTCCAAAATAGTAGCAGATGTTACCGGGATGGACGCTATTGTACCCGCAGCTACAGATGCCTCCTATGGGGCTGCTATGCTTGCGGGGGTGGGGATTGGTGCTTATAGCTCTATTGAGGATGCCCAGAATAGAAACTATAAAGCGGATAGAGAAATAAAATGTGAAAAGGAAAATAGAAAGGTATATGACCGCCTATTTTCCCTTTATAAATATAGTCAAAAATTGTGTGAGAAATTATACCATTCCAATGATTTTATAGATTTTTAGATAGATTGGGGTTAAAAATGAATATAGCTAAAGATTCATATATGTATGACATGGTGCTGTTTGAATTAAAAGATATAGTAGGCCAGGATAATGTTTCAACTTCAGAAGCGGATAGAATATCTTATTCAGTTGATTATTACTGGATATCAGAGCTTTTCCATGACCGGGTAAAAGAAATTACCGGCCCTGATTTTATAGTCCACCCCAAGTCACCAGAAGAAATATCAAAGATTTTGAAGCTGGCAAATGAATACAGGATACCGGTAACCGTTTGGGGTGGCGGCGGTGGCTCCCAGGGGGGAGCCCTGGCAGCTTATGGGGGAATTGTGCTGGATACGAAAAGATTAAATAGAATTGTAGCAATAGACAAGAAATCTATGACCGTAGAGGTTGAGACCGGGATTATTATGCAGGAACTGGAATGGGCACTAGAGAAGGAAGGAATATCTACCATGCACATACCTGCTTCCATGTATTGCTCAACTGTGGGAGGATTTTTAGCCCACCGGGGCACGGGTGTGCTTTCTACAAAATACGGAAAAATGGAGGACATGGTAGTATCCATGGAAGTAGTTTTGCCCAATGGTGATATCATAAATACCCCACCTGTAAATAAGACAGCAAGCGGCCCGGACCTTAATTGGATATTCATTGGCTCGGAGGGGACTTTGGGAATTAT
>CAYREF010000012.1:0-40266 GCA_964423265.1 uncultured Actinomycetota bacterium | reverse complement strand
ACATAATATATATTATCGGAAGTATAAACTCTTAACACTACATTATAAAATTAGGGTTAAATGTCAATAGATTTCGGGAAAAGACCTGATAATTATAATTTATACTTCTGGTTATAGTTTTTTTATAAAACTTTTTATTTCTGTAACAAATAGATTAGAAATCTTATCAAACTTTTCAACTAGTCTTGACAATCTATCGCCTTCCAATTCAAAACCGTAAATATTTCTAAATAAATGTCTAAATGCAAGGTATTCTTCTAATTCTGCGGCCAGTTTAGTAGATATTACTTGCGGTCTTTCCTTAAAACTACTTTTAGTCATTTGGTATAATAACCTTTTATGCCATTTATTACCATGTATAACTCCTCCATCAATTTCCCGGGCGATAATTTCAAATATCCTTTCACAGGCATTATAGAAATCATGAAGTATTGAACCTTTTGCACGCCTTATTATACGGCTATTTCCCTGGCACTTGGATAATTCAGCTTTTAGTTCACCTATTTTACCAATTTCGTCATTTAAATAAGACTTAATATTATTATAATATTTATCTTTCATACAGTATTAAACCTTCTTTTGATATAATATTTTTGTACTTGTCTGTCATATCTTCATAAGCTCTTATATCTAATTTAAATTTACTTTTCATAATACAATGTCCGTATGCCTTTAAATATTTATTTCCTAAACCCACTACTGCTAAGTCTATATCAGATAAATCATCGAAATTCTTTTCCCTGGCTAAACTTCCATATAGAAAAACTTTTTTAGCACCAAATTTTTCGACCAGAGTTTTAGAAATATTTTTAGCTTCTTTTAATGCCCTTTTGGTTTCAGCTTTCTTTTTTTCAATTTTATTTTTTTGTAAAATTTTTAATATTCCCATTTTTATATAACTATTAATTAATGTATGCTTATTTTGTCATTTTTATGCATACATCACAAGCATACAAAACAAATACATTCAGATAATAAAATTGTCTTTAGCTACCAGTACTTCCAAATCCTCCCTCTCCCCTATTTGTTCTATCTAAATCTTTAACTTCTACTATATTAGCATCCTCTATTTTTTGTATAACCAGCTGGCAGATTTTATCTCCTTTTTTAATGATAAACTCTTTTTCAGGATCAAGGTTTATTAAAATTGCACATACTTCACCTCTGTAGCCTGAATCTATCAACCCGGGACTATTAACCAACCCTATACCATTTTTTATGGCAAGGCCTGATTTGGGTTGTACGAATCCAGCACACCCCGTGGGTATAGCCACTTTTATCCCGGTGGGAATTTTTTTTCTTTCAAATGGCTTTAATCTATAGTCTAGCCTGCTATATAAATCAAGCCCGGCATCACCGCTGTTGGCATACTTAGGAATATTTAATGATTTGTCTAATAACTTAACCTTAACTGTAACCATTAATCGACCCCTTCAAGATTTTTATATTCCTCTTTTAAATCATCATATAATGACCTGTAAATAGGGTATATTTTTTTATATTTTGCCACATTTTCAGCAATTGGATTAATTTCACTTACTTCTTTAATTGTTTTATCACACGCTTCCTCTATGCTTGCAAATACTTCACTGCCAGCTCCAGCTATTAATGCTGCACCATAAGCAGGGCCTTCTCCTATATTAATAGTAACTATTTTTGTATTTAAAATATCAGCTAAAATTTGCCTCCAGATTTTACTTTTAGCTCCCCCGCCAAACATTACAACTTTATCAGAAGAAATATTTTGTGCCCTTATGAGAGACAGACAATCAAGCTGGCTAAATGAAACTCCCTCCATGATTGCTCTTATAAAATGGTCTTGTCCATGAACATAAGAAAGGCCAAAAAATATTCCCCTTGCATAAGGATCTCCATGCGGGGTTCTTTCCCCTGAAAGATAAGGCAGGAATATAAGGCCTTCAGAGCCCGGATTAATATTTTCAGCTTGCTTGTTTAGCAGCTCATATTCTTTCTTGTCTGGATATTTATTTGTTATTTCCTTGCTGGGTCCGAAGGCTTCATAATACCACTTAAGGGAACCTGCAGCTGAAAGAGTAACCCCAGTAAAATGCCATTTACCTGGTATAGCATGGCAGAAAGCATGAATCCTGCCCTCAGGGTCATATACAGGTTTGTTACTGGTAGCAAATACTACACCACTTGTTCCAATAGAATCAGATATCAGACCTTCCCTGATAATTCCTGATCCTACCGCTCCCGCTGCATTATCACTGCCTCCGCCGGCAATTGGGGTCCCTTCTTTAAGGCCGGTAAGCTTTGCAGCCTTTTTATTTACCTTAGAAGTAATTTCAGGTGATTCATGCACAGGGGGAAGCAATTCCGGCTTAATTTTCAGGCCTTCAAGTATTTCTCTTGACCAGTCCCTTTTAGCTATATCAAGCAGTATAGTGCCTGCAGCATCGGAAACTTCTGTGGCAAAAACGCCGGATAATTTATATCTTACATAATCTTTGGGAAGTAAGATTTTTTTAATCTTTTTATAATTTTCAGGCTCGTTTTTCCTTAACCAAAGAATTTTAGGTGCTGTAAATCCAGATAGAGCCTGATTATGAGATAACTTTACGAATTCTTTAAATCCAAAAATATCATAAATTTCCTGGCATTGTTTTCCAGTCCTCTGGTCACACCATAAAATGGCAGGCCTTATAACTTCATTCTTTTCATCTAAAAAAACACTGCCATGCATTTGCCCGGATAGACCTATCGCATTTATGTCTGCAGGATTAATTTTAGAATCTTTTAAAACCTGTCTAATTGTTTTAATAGTAGCATCATACCAATCTTTTGGGTTTTGCTCAGCCCACCCTGCTTTGGGTACGTCCATAGGGTAATCCATGGTAGCTGATGATACTAATTTGCCATTCTGGTTTATTAATACAGTTTTAGTAGAAGTGGTTCCTATGTCAGTCCCTATCAAATAAGTGCTCACTCTTGCCCCCTTAATCTAAATCATTAATTCTATGCAATAAATTTTTATTTTTTCTGTATATGCCTTTATAAATTTTATATCTTTTATTGTATATTTTTAAATTTCTTTTGTCAGGAATAAATTTCATTTTTTCTTTAACAGTTTTTCTTATTGCCTCCTGGTATGAAGAATATACACATATTGCCTTTCCTGCAAGCAATGCTGCGCCAAAACATGCGGCTTCTAAGTTTTCTGGTGTAATTAATTCAATATCAAGAATATCCGCCTTCAATTTAAGCCATTTTTTAGATTTTGCCCCTCCCCCTATTGCTACCAGTTTCTTAATGACTATACCTGATTGTTTAAGCTTCTCAAGGTTAAACCTTAAATCAAAGGTTAAACTTTCAATAATTGCTTTAGCTATTTTATTTTTATCATTTTCTAAATCTAGCCCTATTAACAGACCTTTAGAGTTTGAATCCATATAAGGAGTCCCGCTACCTACAAAATGTGGCAAAATGAAAAGATTAGTGGGATTTTCTTGTATATTTTTCAGTATTAAATCATATGCATCCATATTATCTTTTTTAGCTTTTTTTATTTCTTTTTCACAGAAATTATCCCTAAACCACCTAAGAAGAAGCCCTCCAGTTAAATTAAAGGAGATTCTCATATACTTGTCTTCCGTAACATATGGATAGCAAGAGTAATTGTATTCTAACATTTTATCTGAAAGGTTGGCATCATTGCAGATAACAGCAAGAACGTCTGAGGTGCCAGTAGCATTCATCGCAACCCCTTCATTAGTAATACCAGCACCAAGAGCGCCGCATCCCTGATCATGTCCCCCGGTTACCCCAAATACATTTTCAGTGAAACCCAGCTTTTTGGCAATATCTACATTTAGCTTTCCTACAATTTGCCCGGAAGGCTTAAGTTCTGCCAATTTATCTTCCTTGATCCCTGCAGTTTCAAGTATCTCTTTTGACCATTCTTTTTTCCTTATATCCAGGGCCATAGTTCTTGCCGCCAGGCAATGGTCTATAGTTGGCTTCATCCCCAATTGGGAGAATACAAAATCTTCGAAACATAAAAACTTGTATGCTTTTTTATAAATGCCTGATAGATATTTTTTTACCACATTATTTTATTAATAGAATACATGGGATGAAGGGGCATACCTGTTATGCTAAAAATATTCTTTTTGCCTAATTCTCTTTCTCAAAACAGGTATTGTTCCTTGGTTCTGCTGTCAAAAGTAACAATGGCATTGTAAAGGGAGTTATTATTCTTATCAACAGGTATAATTGCTTCTCCCTGACAGGAAATACTAAAAGCCTTAATCTTATTCTTCCCTACTTTTTGATTGATTTCAATTATTGAATTTTTGATATTATTGAAGACAAGATTTGGATCCAGCTCACAATAACCCTCTTTAGAGTGTAGCAGTGGATATTCATTGTAAGATAAAGCCAGTACTTTTCCATTTTCATCGAATGCTACAGCCTTACACCCTGTAGTACCGATATCTATACCAAGAAGGCTCAAACCTACCCCTATTATTTTAATTAGAGATTATAAAAGTCTGGCAGATAAATCTTTTCTCCGCCTTTCATAGCAGACATGTGGGCACATAAGCCGGTACAAGTCCAGTTTGCCGCTTTTTCTGCATCTATTGCTGAATCCCTGTCTTCTATAATAGCTCTCACGAACTCATGCACCATATGAGGATGTGATCCGCCATGCCCGGATCCTTGTATAAAAGATAAATGCTGTTTTTCCTCATCATCCATTACTTCTTCGGATTTTGTGAATTGTACAACTTCTTCAGGTAGCATATACCCTGTATCAGGTACCTCTACCCTTTTAGCATCTTCTTTTCCCAAATGCAGGATCGGATTCTCGCTTTCAAGCCTATTCCATTCAAAAGATAATTTTTTACCATAAACATCAAAGCTTTCTATATATTGCCTTACTGTATCATAAAGCGACCTGGTTATCTCTCCTGCTAAATCAGAATCCCTGAATTTTAAAAGGGTAGATTCTACTGCAAAAGGCGAATTATATTTCTTTATATATTCTTCCCTGATCCTGCCTGACCCAAGGCAATAAACAGAATCAATATCAGCATTAGCTAAAACTGCCAGGGGGCTGACTGCATGTGTTGCATAATGCATGGGTGGAAATCCTGGCCATGGTTCTCCCCACTCTTCCATGTCCTGCAAGTGTGAGCCCCTTAAAAACTGGATTTTTCCCAGCTTGCCGCTGTCAACCAAATTCTTAACATAAAGGAATTCCCTAGTATATGCTGATGTTTCCATCATCATATATATTTTGTCTACCTTACGCCTTGTTTTTACTATTTTCTTGCAGTCGCCAATACTAGTAGCCATAGGCACAGTAGAGGCAACATGCTTTCCCGCATTTAAGCAGTCAAGAACAATTTCTGCATGTGTGTTTACCGGTGTTACCACATGAATAGCATCCACTTCATCTATTTTTAATATATCCTTGTAATTAGTAAATCTTCTATCCACATTGTATTTCTCCCCACATTTATCTAGCTCTTGTTTGTTCCGCCTGCAAATTGCATACAATTCAGCATCGGGGTGTTTTTGGTATATAGGTATAAAATCCGCCCCAAAACCCAGCCCAATTATTGCAACTTTTACTTTTTTAGCCATATTATTTCAACCCCTTATAAATTATTTTGCCATGCTATCTATTAGGATATCCTCTATCTCCCCCCTGTTGTTTTCTGGGTCGAAATAGGATTCCACTATTCTTTCATTTGGAAGGCTGTTAATCCTTTGGTTCATCAAGTTTAAAGCTTTTGAATTAAGCTCAATTGCTTTTTCCACGGGAATTCTTTCCGGGTTAATGTCAAAACCAAAATATTCATTAAATCCAACCATTTTAAGGGCAAATAAGGAAGCTTCTGCCTGTTGCCACTCAACAACCCCTACATTTAAGTCCTGGTCATAATTTCCTAATGGCTGGCTATTCCAGTGGGTATGGAAAAGCCTCCCTAGTCTAGTTGACATTAGAAACGCATAAGGGGAATCTTCAAATCCCATCCTGATATGACCAATTTCTGGCTGCATACCTAAAAGGGTGTAACCCTTCTTTAAAATGTTCATATTTTCTTTGGACTTTAGCTTTCTCTCTATTTGTTCACATGCAATCAACCCATCAGATGTTGTCCTGTAAATATTATTGGGTATCGGCTCATAGGGCTTAGGCTCTATTGCAACTGGAATTCCCGGTACTTCATCCATAGCTAGGGCTACTGCATCCTCAAATCTATCCCACATGTCATAATAGTTATTGCCCAAAGAATACAAGTATCCGTCAATTCCTGGCCAAATTCCTGCATGATGCAAGTTGTTCTTTTTAGCAAATTTTAGACAGTTAATAAGGGTCCCAATAGCCTTTTTCCTATACTTTTTATAGGGATTAGAAAGAGACCCAAATTCATATTCTTTAGGATAAAAGATTGCAGGGTAACAGCTTAAAAGTTTAATCCCTGCCTCTTTTTCCAATTGCTTATACAGATGGTAGTTGTCTTCATTTACTTCATTAGGATAATGTGCCTCTATGGCCTTTACCCCATACTTTGCTAAGCCTGCAGCCATTTCAATTTTTTCAGGTATTTCCTTAAAAGGGACATAGGCAGCATGAAACCTTCCACCAACTGGTGTAAAATACCATATTCCAACTGATATTTTTAAATCTAGGGTGAAGGTGTTAAGATGTTTTAAAAGTTCATCCTTGCTTCTCCTCACTTTTTGGTAGCGAGTATCTAATATGTCATTCATTTCCCCTCCGAACATATTTATTATTCAAGAACTATTTGCACCTTCATAGGATTATTTACTCTTTTCTTTAAATTAATTATGGCTTTTTCAGTTTCTTCCAATGGAAAAGTATGTGAAACTAATGCCTCCACATCAACCAGCCCTTCCTTTACCGCTCTCACAGCAGTAGGCCAAACTTGGGGTGCTAACCAAGATGACCTTATTTCTTTGTCCATGGTATGGAAGCTTAGGGCAGGGACATGTATAACATCATCTTCATTAGGAAGGCCAAAATGGATAAGTATTGCACAATTTCCGGTAACCTCTATAGCCTGTTCAAAAGCATCATTTGAGCTAGTGGGTACAAGTGCCCTGTCTGTTAATTTTCCATCAGTAATTTCTGAGATCGATGACTTGAGATCATCGGTATAATATTTAGAGTTCTTATCCCTGATGTTGTAAATAAAGTCTGCTCCATATTTCTCGCCCATCTCCAAACGGTAATCCCTAGTTCCGATTAAGGCTATTTTTCCTGCCCCTACCGATTTAGCTAGCTGTACCATCATTTGCCCCATAGGTCCAGGGCCAAATATTACTACAAACTGCCCTGGCTCTATTTCTGCCTTCTTTATAGCATAAACCACGCAGGCAAAGGGTTCGGTGAATGCGCCTGCTGAATAACTTACATTTTCAGGCAGTTTAAAAAGACCTGTATAATGGGAAGCACAATATTCTGCAAACCCTCCGTTTGTTGAAACACCGGGAACTTTTATATTTTCACACATATGTGTTTTCCCTTCAGCACAGTAATAGCAAGCATTGCAGTGTTGTACGGGATTTACTACTACCCTATCCCCCTGGCTAAACAGCCCTAGTGATTCGGGTACCTTGCCAACTTTGGTTACCTCTCCTGTAAACTCATGGCCCAGCACTAAAGGCCCTTTGCCGTCAGGAGTATCTAGTGGACTTAGGCCATAATAATAAGAGATGTCAGAACCACAAATGCCCACATTCTTAACTTTAACAAGTACCTCTACATCCGAAATTTCAGGAACAGGAATCTCTTCAAGTTTCATTTTTTCGGCTTCATAAAATACCTGGGCTTTCATTTTTTCAGTCACTTTCATCCTCCCCGTCTAGCCATATTTTTTTATTAATTTGTCTAAAAATTCCTTATTATCTTTAGTAACATCTAAAGCATTTGGCCAGAAGCATAAATCAATAGGCCACCACTCATCATCATAACCAGCTTCAAGTATTGCTGAAATTATCTTATCAAAGTCTAAAAGGCCAGTCCCAAGGGGTGCGTGAGTACTGGTATCATCATCATGCAGGGTACCATCGGAATCTATTAAGTGTATGTGGCCGATTTTTCCGGTTAGCATATGAGCAAACTGTACAATCCCTCCAGGAAGTATCTCTTTTTTGCCCATTTGCCGTGCTCCCACCACTCCGCACATGTAAGCGTGGCATGAGTCAAATAATACTGAAAAATTGGGATGGTCAACCTTATATACCATTCTGGTTACTTCACTTGGCTTATTAAAAAGAAATCCGGGTTCAAATTCCCATATCAGCTTAACCGCGCTTTTTTGGCATAATTCTGCTGAATCCCTCCAAACCTCAGCTACTTTAGAAAAACAAGTCTCATAATCCATATTGCCAGGCACTTCAGTTGGGGGATCAATGGAGTCCACCCTTAACTTGAAGATATTTAAGTCCTTACAAATTTCTAGATTAGATTTTACCGCGTCCAAATATTCCTTTTTATCTGAAGTTGAAGGAGACGGAAAAGGTGCAGCTAGTCCCGATACCTCCAATCCTTTGCTGTCCAGTAATTTTTTTACCTCCATCCTTTTCTCTTTGGTGTTAGGGTCCAAATGTGGTGGAAATGCCGCCATCTCAATTCCATCGAAACCGAGTCCGGATAATTTTTCAACTACTGTATCTAGTGATATGGGCTCTTCCTGGTATCCGCCCCAGATATAAGCCCATCCGCCAATTGATGTTTTTTTAGCCATATTTATTCCTCCTCTAGTTACTTATACTTTTTAATCCAAGGTATATCCTTGTTTATGTCAGGGCCAAAAAACTTAAATATTACCAGCTCACCTTCCCCGGTGTTTTTAATCTCTATTGGCTTTACTGCCTTCTGGCAGGTTACAAGCAGCTCATCAAGGTCAAAGTTTTTAGCCTCTATCCTATGTCCGTCAAAGATTCCCTCACCCTGCCATACCAGGATATTGTATACCCCAGCATCAACGCTTTTATAGGTTTTACCCGGCTTTACTATAAGCTTTTTACCGCTGAATTTATGACTACTGTAATAGATCCAGTACTCCTCTCCCCCACCCTGGCTGTCGGCAAGCTTTGGCTCTAGGTGGAAGTTTTCATAAAAGTAAGGGTCCCCACTATCTTTCCAGTTTATCTGGTCCAGTACTGCTTTCTCTGCGTATTTTTCCCTGTCTATGTCCCTTATATCCTTATATAGAAGCTCCTTTGATATTATCTTTCCTGCTACCAGTGCCTGAAGCATGGCAAATACATCTGAGTCTTCCTGTAGCTCTATGGTAACTGCAGTGCCAGGGGCATGCAGTATCCCTGAAGGAAGGATAAACCCTTCACCGGCTATGTTTTTGTAAGCCCTGGAATGCTTGAGGATTAAGTCGCTGTTCCAGTCCTCAAGGTAGGAAAGGAGAATATCGTGCTTTTTTTGTTCTGCTATATAGGGATGCACCCCAAAGAAAGTTTCAGGATGAGGGCCCATATCTACATCTTCTGGAAAGTAGTAGGCTTCATCTTTTGATTTTCTTCCCAGGAGGGCAGCATCTTTTTGCATCTGGTGTATGTGGTAGGGAATCCTGTCTGCAAAGTCATATATTTTAGCAAGCCTTCCCAGGCCCTGGTGGTTTTTGGCATAATCTTTTCCCATTATAAGGGTGGGAGCAGCTTCTACTGCCTCCTTTAGAGTAATAGCATCATCTATTTTAAGGTAGCTCAGCCCTTCATCAGGAGGGCCTACGGCATTGTCTGCCTTGGTAGTGGAGGCAAGCCAGCGTTCTGATATCCATCCCCTCTCCCCTACATCATAGTCTTTCTCTTTTAGGCCCAGCCTCCTGCCAGGGGGTAGGAAATCCCTTGCCACCCAGGCAGGTTTTAGCCTTAGGATGCCGTTTGTCTCTTCTATTGCTTTTTCTACAATTTTTTTTGTGTTTTGCATTATTTGTCTTTCTTTTACCTAAATTTTTAAGTTATACATTCTTCGGTTTCGGGATCAAATAAGTGCGACCTATCAATTTTGATTGTAGCATATACGGATTCTTTAATTTCAGCCATTAGCTTTGGGGGTGCAATAGCCTTGAAAATAGTCCCGTTTATCTTAAGATTCAGTATGTCTTCAACGCCCATACTTTGTTTAAAATATATCGAAGCCTTAAAAGAATTAACACCTTTTTTTTCCCTGGAAATCTCCACATCTTCAGGTCTTATCCCAATTACTACCTTTTTTTTATCATATCCATTAAGCATTTTACATTGGTTATCATGAAGTGTGCATACCATTGCTTCTTTTTCTACAATTACCTTATCCCCGTCTATATAACCATCCAACATATTTATAACCGGGCTTCCTACAAATTTAGCTACAAACATGTTTTTGGGATTATTGTATATATCATCCGGGCTACCAATTTGCAATATCTTACCTTCATTCAGTATGGCTATCCTGTCTGCCATGGTCATAGCTTCTATCTGGTCATGAGTTACATAGAAGAAAGTAGAGCCTAGATCCAGGTGAAGGTGAGCTAGTTCTGCCCTCATCTCTTCCCTCAGTTTAGCGTCTAGGTTAGATAGGGGCTCATCCATCAAAAATACCTTTGGAGTCCTCACGATTGCCCTTCCAATAGCTACTCGCTGCATCTCCCCACCGCTAAGGTTAACCGTTTCTCTTTCCAGCAGGTGCTCTATATGAAGAACCTCGGCAACTTCTTTTATTTTTTTATCCATTTCCTGCTGAGGGGTTTTTCTTAAATTTGATTTAAGCGGAAATTCCAAATTCTTTCTTACTGTATAATTAGGGTACAAAGTATAATACTGAAACACAAAGGCCACATCTCTTAATGCTGGAGAGAAATCATTGACCTTGGTGCCACCAAGATAGATATCCCCCTTATCAGGTTTTTCAATTCCGGATATAAGTCTCAGGGTAGTAGTTTTGCCTGCACCAGTAGGCCCCAGCAAAATAAAGAATTCTTTATCCTTTACCTCTAGATTCATGTTGTCAACAGCTGTTATATCACCAAATGTCTTGGTTAGAGATTTAAGTTTTACGTCTACCATTATGTTTCTCCCCGCTACTTATTTATTTCATTATTGATTGCTCTGTTTCCTTGTCAAACAAGGTAATCCTATCCATATCAAAAGTTATATAGGCATCAGAACCAATTTCTGGCCTCACATCAGGTAAAGACCGTACTCTCAACGTTTCAGGCCCTAATTTAATATCTATAATATTATAAGAGCCCATAACCTCAATTACATAAACTTTTGTTTTTGCATAACCTTGCTCAGGTTGTGTTGAAAATATAATATTTTCGGGTCTTACCCCTAATATAAGGTCTTTGTCTTCAGCCTTTTTATCTACTATCAATTTCTGTATTTTTTCAGGAATAGACATCACGAATTCGATGGATTTAATAAGCAAACCCAGTTTCCCTTCTGAATTTCTTACAGGTTTACATCCTATGAAATTCATTCCCGGGCTTCCTATAAAGTTTGCCACAAACAGGTTATTAGGCTCAGAATATATTTCATTCGGGGTACCAACCTGCTGCAGAACTCCAAGCTTTATTACCGCAATCCTGTCCCCCATTGACATAGCTTCCACTTGGTCGTGGGTTACATAAACAGTGGTTGCATCAATGTCAACATGCAGTTTCTTAAGCTCAGTTCTCATTTCTTCCCTGAATTTAGCATCAAGTGTGCCAATTGGCTCGTCCAGCAAAAAGGCTTTAGGCCTTCTCACGATAGCTCTTCCCAGAGCAACCCTCTGCATGTCCCCACCTGAAAGCTCTTTTGGCTTCTTTTTTAAAATATTTTGTATTTGAAGAATTTCTGCTGCTCTTTCTATTTCCTGCTTTATTTTTTTCTTACTGTATTTTTGAGCCTTTAACGGGAAAGCAATATTTTCATATGCAGTTAGATGAGGATATAGCGCATATAATTGAAATACAAAGGCAATATCCCTTTTTGATGCTCTTTTTATAGTCACATTCTGACCATCAATTAATATTTGCCCCTCATCTGGAATATCAAGACCTGAAATACATCTCAATGTAGTAGTTTTCCCGCAACCTGATGGGCCCAAAAGAACCATAAATTCCTTATCGTTAATAGTTAAGTTTAAGTTATTAACTGCAACCAGATCCTCAAACCTTTTTACCATTTCCTTTATTGCTATTTCAGCCATCAATTAGCTCCGTTCTCTTTTTATAATATATTTTTATCCAAATAAGTTTTTTAAAAATTTAAGTCCCTTTTCAGCAAGAGTAAAAGCATCCTTTTCAGTAGGTCTCCATATGGAAGCAGCTTTAGCAATAACTTTTACTTCCGGAGTAAACGATTCAATAACTACATACTTGTTATAACCAATTTCCCTAACGGCTTCTGCTATTTCATCCCAGTGGACCTGACCAGTTCCAGGTGTGCCTCTATCATTTTCACTTGCATGCAAAAGATACAACAGGTTATCAGCATCTAGGATGGCTTCCCTGGAGCTTTTTTCCTCAATATTCATATGGAACGTATCAAGATGTATCTTTAACATTTCACTTCCAACATCTTCCACCATCCTGATAGCATCTTTGCAAATATTTATAAAGTCGGTTTCAAACCTGTTTAGAGGCTCTATAGCTATATACACCCCTTTCTCTTTTGCATAATTACAAACTTCTTTAAAGCTTTTAACTGTTGTATCCCATTGCTTTTGCTTATCCTGTTCGGTCTCCAGATTTGCCCTTCCCACAGAAGAATAAGAAGGACCCGCAAACAGATTACATTCAAGGCTTACACAGGCATCTATGCAATCCTTGATGTAATTTATACCATTTTCAATATATTCCCTATTAGGCCCCCTTATATCTCTATCCGGGCCAAATAAGCCACAAATAGAACAACATTCCAGGTCATTTTCCTTACAAGATTTTAATGTTTTATTGAAATCTATATCTCCTTTGTTTTCCAAGGCAATTTCAACGCCATCAAAGCCTATACTTTTAAATTTTTTAAATAAATCCAGATATTCATCAGTAAAAGTGCCAGCATATAATAAAGTATTTATTCCATACTTCATTTAATACCCCCAATATTAATAAACTATTTTTTCTTTTTTCCCTGATTGTGCAGAATTAAGTATTGCATCACATATAACTGCATTCCTGTACCCGTCTTTAAAGGTTGCAACCATGGGCTCTAAGTCTTTGCCATTTATAACTGCATTAGCTATATTGTAAGCAGTATGTACAAAGGTGTTCTCCCAACCTATAATATGGCCATGGGGCCACCAATTCTTGTAATAAGGGTGGAATGCCTCGGTAACATTTATGGCATGAAACCCTACAGTCTCTTCGGGATCTTCATCCTTGAAATATACATGCAGGTAATTTAAATTCTCAAGCTCAAAATATATACTACCCAGCTCGCCGTTTATCTCTACTACCTGGCAGTTTTTTCTTCCCGGACAGAACCTTGAGGATTCAAGAGTACCTATAGCTCCATTTTCAAATTCTATGGTGGCAGCAAATGCATCATCAACTTCAACCTTTCCCTTCTTGTCTGGATTATCTTCAAGGGGCCTCTCTTCTATGAAGGTCCTGGTAATAGCGTAAACTGAAGTTGGCTCTGAGCAAAGCCACCTGGCAAGATCTATTATATGGGAGCCAAGGTCTCCCAGTGCCCCTGAACCCGCAACATCTTTTTTAAGTCTCCAGACCAGGGGGAAATCCTCATCTACTATCCATTCCTGCAAATATTTTGCCCTAAAGTGAAATATCTTTCCAATCTTTCCATCAGATATTAAATTTTTAGCTAGAGCCAGGGCCGGAACCATGCGGTAGTTAAAGTTGCATAGGTGCTTTATCCCTGCTTTATTAGCTGCATCCAGCATTTCTTTGGCTTCTTTGGCTGTCCTTGCCAGAGGTTTTTCACAGACTATGTGCTTTCCTGCCCTGGCAGCTTCAATACAGGGTCCGTGATGTATATTGTTAGGCCCTACATTTACCAGGACGTCAACATCCTCATCTTCTATTAGCTTATGCCAGTCTGTGCAGTACTTGCTATAGCCGTACCTTAGGGCTTCCTCTGCCACCTTGTCCTTAGTTCTTCCGCATATGTTTACCAGCTTGGGAATTGCTGGAGGTGGCCAGAATATATAGGGCATCTTCTTAAATCCATTGCTATGTGCTTTACCCATGAAAGCATAGCCAAGCATGCCAATTCCAATCTCAGGTATATCACCCGCTGCTTTTTCTGCTGCCATGGAGGTAAAGCCTGCTTTCTTCTCAGCCATAATATCTCTCCTTCCTTCTTGCTTTTCTTTAAGCCCACCACATCTCTCCGGGCTTTTCAAACAGGAGCACTGACCTTAGAAACTCTATTGCCTTCTTTAGGCCTTCATCTGCTGACATTAGGGGGTCTTCATGTTCAATGCTTATAACCCCGTCATAGCCTACCAGCCTCAAGATTGATACAAACTCATTCCAAAACTCTGAGCTGTGCCCGTATCCAACAGTCCTAAAAGTCCAGGCACGGTTTGCAATATCACCATAATGCTTGGGATCATTTACTCCCCTGTACTCTACTACAGAGTTGTCAACCTTGCTGTCTTTTGCATGTACGTGGACAATTAGCTCAGATACCCGCTTTATTGCCACTATGGGATCTATTTGCTGCCAGAAAAGATGGCTGGGATCAAAATTGCAGGCAATCTGCCCCGCTCCTACCTCTTCTCTTAGCCTAAGCAGCGCCTCAGGGTTGTATACCACATCACCTGGGTGCATTTCAAAGGCAAACTTTACCCCATACTTTTTGCCAGTATTTGACATTTCCTTCCAGAATGGCACCACTTTTTCTTCCCATTGCCATTTTAAGGTTTCTTCAAAATAAGGGGGCCAAGGACAGGTAATCCAGTTGGGATTCCTATCATCATCTGAGCTTCCGGGACACCCTGCAAAACAGGTTATAACGCCTACGCCAATTTTTTGGGCCAGCTGGGTTGCTTCCTCTAAGTCTTTTTTATGCTGTTTTGCTATATCGCTATTTGGGTGAAGTGGATTTCCGTGGCAGGCCAGCCCGCTTATCTCAAGACCGGCATCTTCTGCTACCTTCTTAAATTCATCCAATTTATTCTTATCAGACAGAAACTCTCCCGGATTACATAGATTTTTCCCCACAAATCCACCAGCACCAGGCTCTATTGCTTTTAGGCCGGCCTTTTTTGCCAGGCTACACGCTTCTTTCCATGATTTATTTCCATAAACTGCTCCCATAACTCCGAGTTTCATAATTATCCCCTCCGTAATATTAAATTATTTAAAATTATTTTAAATGTATAGAAAATATATAACCTAATGTACCAGTCATTAGAATAGCAAACCCGTAAGTATATAATGCTAAAAATAATGGTTGACAGAGGGCAACTATTCCAAAAATCATTATTCCCATAAACAGGGGTTCCATATATTTTCTTTTAAGCAATTTGAATTTCCAAAATGTTATGCCAATTATTGCATAAAATGCCAGACAAATTATAAAGGCAATCATAATTCTCCTTTATTTCCTAATTGCACCAAAAGTAATTCCTCTCAATAGATGTCTTCTTACCACTATGGTAAAAATCATGGGAGGAATCAAAAATAAAAATGTCCCTGCTGCTGCAGCAGCCCAATCATATCCCAGTACGCCCATCTGATACGGCAACCATGCGGGAACGGTCTGTGCAACCCTTCTGGATAAAATTAAAGCAAATGCATACTCATTCCAGGCAAAAATAAAGCAGAATACTGCAGTAGCAGCAATACCGGTAGTTGCCTGGGGTATAACAATCTTCCAGAAAGACTGGAGGCGGCTATAGCCGTCAACCATGGCAGCTTCTTCATATTCTATGGGAATCTCATCAATAAAGCCTTTAAGCACCCATACAGCAAAGGAGACATTAAATGCAGTATACAGGAGGATAAGCGCAATATGGGTGTCAGTTAAGCCAACGGTCCTAAACATTATAAACACTGGGATAAGCACTACTATGGGTGGCAGCATCCTGGTGCTTAAAATAAAGAATAGCAGGTCATCTTTTCCCCTCATTTTAAATCGTGAGAATCCATAAGCAGCAAAGGTTCCTAAAATTATAGTGAACAAAGTACTGACTGTGCTTATAATTATGCTGTTCATATATCTTTCAGGAAGGTCACCTACCCGAACAAATTTTTCTCCTGTTTCAGTATAAAGAATCCGCTCATACCACTTCATCTGGGCCAGTTCTTCTTCTGTAAACTCAGTGCCTGAGGGCCAAACAACTCTTGAAGTAAAAATTCTAACATAGGCGCTTATTGAAGGTTTAAAGGTTAAAGTTGGTGGAACCTCTTGCACATCAGCCCATGACTTAAAAGAAGTAGTAATAATGTAGAGAAACGGTATCATATAAACAAAAGTAATTACTATAAGGAGAAGTATTATAAAATATCTAGCTACATTCTTTCTTTTTTTAACAATCTCTGCCATAGATATCCTTTCAAATCTGTTTATTAAGTTTTAGCCCTATTCAAATACTTAATAAATATGCTAGTAATAGCTATGATCATAACAAGCATTATATAGCCAATAGCGGAACCATAGCTTGTTTTCCAGGTAACAAAACCTACATTATAAAGGTACATGGAAAGAACCTGAGGTGCGGTAGCTCCCCTGCCGGCAATACCCATAATAACATCAAATATTTTAAAAGCTTCCATGGTCCTAAAAATTAATGCTACTAGCAAAAGAGGAAAAACCATGGGCATAGTAATTCTTGAAAATTTAAACCACCAGGAAGCCCTGTCAATTTCTGCAGCTTCATATAGATATTTTGGAACCGCAGAAAGACCGGCAAGTGACAAAAGCATTACAAAAGGTGTCCACATCCACACATCTGCAATAACACAAGCAAATAAATTGTACTGGGGGTTAGTTGCCCAATCTATTTTACCAAGCCCCAATATATAATTAAACATTCCCCAGTTGGGGTTATAAAAAAGCTTCCACATTACACCTACAATAATTGGTGACATGGTCATTGGTAAGATAAGTAAGGTGGTTATTAAACCTTTCCCGAAAAAATTAGCCTGGTGTAAGATAAACGCAATTCCAAAACCTAAAATCATCTGGGCCCCAACCGAAAGGGTTACAAATTTGGCGGTAGTTATAAATCTCCCCCACATACGTACATCTCTTAAGATATCCGAATAATTCTCACCACCTATCATTTGGGGATTTTTATCCCACTCAAATCCTCTTTTCGCAGAATATTCAGAAAAACTTAAAAATAATGAATAAATTAATGGAAAAATATTTATCAATATCAATAATATGATTGTAGGTAAAATAAATGCTTTAAGCAGTGTTGAATCCCTTAAACTCCTATAATGTCTATTGTTCCCATTATTTTTTTTGTTAGGTCTATTAATCATTTAACCATTCCTTCCAAAACTCTACTAATACATGCTTCCCCACCAGGAATGGGGAAGCATGTATATGATTAATTTAGTTAGAAGTCACCTGGGTCAAAATCTGGATCATAGTATCCAGCTTGTTCAAATATATCAGTCCACTCTTCAGTAACTTCTTGCAATGCTTCTTCTGCACTACCCTCACCAGCAATTACATACCTACCGAGAACTTCACTAAAGCTTCTCAGCATGGTATCGTATTCTGGAACAGCCCACCAATCCTCAAATATCTCAAATGTTTCTTTCATATTTGGATTAAATGGAGCTGCGTTTAGGAATTCATCAGATTCTAGTGTTGCCTTATGGCAGGTAAATGAACCTGGCATAAGTCCCCACTTAGCCTGTGTTTCATCCCTCTGGAACCATTCCAGCCACATATAAGCTGCATTCTTTCTTGGCTCGGAAATGTAGCTTACAATTGATGCACCCTGTCCACCAAGTGCAGCAGTCTGCTTAACCTCTCCGTCAACAGTCTCCTGCGGAGGACAGGTAAAGAACCCAGTTACATCAGCATAAGGGTTAGTAGCTTCAGTTATAAGTCCTGGAAAGAACGCAAAGTAGTTTGTTGCCATAGGAACAATCCCGTTCACAAAAGCATCATTGGTGGCAACAAAGAAAGCATCTCCGAATCCAGGCGGTACATAACTGTATAACTCTTTATAGTATTCAATACCTTTAACTGCTCCCTCGCTGTTTAGGTAACCATCAACTTCATATGTTTCAAAATTACCTAAGTCTCCACCATATACTCTTATGGTCTGCATAGCAAACATGGCCAGTGAATCATACCCGTTGTCACCATATACAGCTACACCGTAGAAGTCATTATCTGGATCATGGAAAAATTCAGCTATGTCTTTTATCTCATCCCAGGATTCTGGAACTCGCAAAGGATATCCGTATTCTTCTTCAAAAGCAGCCATGTTATCTGGATCCTCAAAAAGATCAGTCCTGTAAGCCCAACCTAGAGCATCACCCTCACAAGGAATAGCGAAATATCTTCCATGTCCCTTTGGGTACTCACTAAAATAGTACATGGCAGACTCAAGGTATCTGTCAAGTATGTCATGCTCATGAACAAAATCGGTTAATTCAACAAAATGCCCGTTAACAGCCATGTTACCAAGGTCCTGGCTATCTGCAATTATAATATCCCATGCATCACTACCTGCAGCCATTTCAACATTGTATTTTTGCACAAATGTTTCCCATGGAGTTTGTTCAACTATAACCTCAATTCCTGTTTCTTCAGTAAAACCCAGTGAAAGTTCTTCCAGGTTATCAGCGGGTGCCCATTGTGCCCAATGGATAATTATGCTGTCTGCAACTTCCACCTCTTCTGCAGGTTCCTCTTCAACAGCTTCTTCTACTTCTTCAACCGGTTCTTCAACAGCTTCTTCTACTTCTTCAACCGGTTCTTCAACAGCTTCTTCTACTTCTTCAACCGGTTCTGCCGCGCAGCCGCTAAATGAAAAAGTTACTACCATAGAGATGCATATTGCAGATATTAATAACAGTAAAGTTTTCTTCTTCATCATTTCCCCCTTTCATTACAAAAAATTCATTCCCCTTCGATTAACTAATGATTACGCGGTTTTGATAAAACAATATTTCTTTTGATGCTATAAAACCACCCCTTTCAATATCACTTCAATAAGTTTAATATGTAAAAAATCTTGCTACTACATAAGATGCTGCACCCAAAACCCCAACATTATCCCCAAGCTCTGAATAACTAATAGTGGTATTCTTTTTAATATTAGGTAGGGATATTTTTGAAACCCTATTCCTCAAGTTTTTAATAAAATAATTTCCTGCTTTTGAAAATATTCCTTGTATTATTACAATCTCAGGGTCATATAACAAAATTATATTTGATAGACCTATTGAAAACCATTTAATTACATCATCCATTATTGTTAATGCAAGTTTATCTTTTTTTTCTGCGGCGTGGAAAATATCATAAATATTTATATTATTATATCCTCTCCCATTAAATATTAATGATTCAGGATATTCTTCATATAGGACTTTTGCCATTTTAATCAAGCGCCCTGCTGAAACCATTACTTCAAAACAACCTTTCCCCCCGCAGGCACATTTTTCATCACTATCAGGGTTAATTATCATATGTCCAACTTCTCCAATTAAGAAATGCTGGCCTCTTTTTATTTCATTTTCCAGCATTACTCCAGCACCTAAACCTTTTCCTGCTAGTATAGTTACAACATTTTTTTTCTTCTTAGCAACACCTGCAATTTTTTCGGCATATACCTGAAACCTTATTCCATTGTCTACAATAACCGGTATATTATCCTGTATCCTTTCCATTACCCGCTTTTTTAAAGGAACATTTTCTCCCCATGAAGGAAAATGCGGAGAAAAAAGAACTATACCTTCATTTGAGTTAGTTATTCCATATGTCCCAATAGCAAGTCCTATTAGTTTGCTTCTATCGATATTGGTTCTTTTTAAAATATCCTCATAAGAATATATTATCTTATCTAAAACTACTCCGAAATTTTCGTTCGACCTAATATCAACTGAAATCTTTTCTTTTATCTTCCCATTTAAATTAGTAACTGTGGTAAGAAGCCTATTAGCTAAAATCATCATTCCTACAGCATAACCGCCATTAGGATTGAACTTAAAAATATTGGGTTTTTTGCCACCCTCTTCGGTGGATTCACCTTTGCCGAAAATATAAACTAGGTCCCTATTTATGTAGTAATTCATTATTTTCATCAGGGTAGTCCTGCTTAAATTCACTTTTTTTGAAAAAGCAGCAACTGACATTCCCTTTGAGTTGCGTAGCATATTAAGAATTGCTTTCCTGTTGGCTTGCTTTATTGTTTTTTGCTTACTTAATACTGTCATCATATGAGTACTAAAAATTACAAAACAAAAACAATAATAATATAATACTAAATTAAAATAATTAGTTTGTCAAGTCAATTTTATAACTGATTTTTATAACTTATTTTGTCTGCAAATATTGGGTCTGGATCTAAAATAAACCGGTTATTCCTGCAAATAAAAATATCTTATCCGGCTACAATAATTTAACACGATTTATAAGAAAATACCTGAAAAAAGTTAGTTTATAATTATATGCTTTTTATATGCTGGTGCTTTAATTAATTCTAAAAACCCGAAATCTATTGTATTAGTTAAATTTTTTGGAGATTTTTTTGATTATTTAAAACAATACCTCTACCCCAGACTCTTTAAGTTTTTCTATTGAATCTGTATCATTGATTGGATTGCCGGTTATGTCCAACCATTCTAATTTTTTCAAATCTAATAACATTTTTATATCGGTAACCTTATTACCATGGAGACATAATCTTTTTAATTTAGCCATATTTGAAATAGGAGAAATATCTACTATTTTGTTATAGTGTAGGCAAAGCATTCCCTCTAACTCGGTATGGTTTGAAAGAGGTGATATATCATCAACCTTATTATTCCTTAACCTAAGTTGTGAAAGTGAGATTTCTGAAAGAGGACTAATATCACTTATAAAATTGTCTGTAACATTAAGTTTTTTAAGGTTAGCAAGATTGCATAAGGGTGAGATATCTGAGATTTTATTTCCCTGTAAATTCAGTTCCCTTAAACTTAATAAACCAGAAACAGGTTCAAGGTCTTCAATAGAATTATTTCTCAAAATCAGTTTCTGTAGATTTTTGGCGTATTCAAGGCCATTAAGATTTTTTATCTTTATTCCCTCACGGCCTACATAAGATAATTCAAAAATAGAATGCATATCTTTTGCAGTTATAGTTTCCTGAGGCTTTTCCAGTGCTTCCCTTATTACATTTTCAAGTACCGGGTCAGCAATTTCTATCAGCTGCAAATCCTCTGGGCTGTTTTGCTGATTTTCTTGTTGTTGATCTTCTGCAAAATAATTTTGCAAATTTTCATAAAGTCCTGGGTTTTGGACCGGGAAATCCGCTTTATTGCAACCAGTCAGAATAAAAATTAACAACACAACAAATATAGGTAAATATAATTTTTTTAAAAAATACTTCATTTCTCTTAATTTAACAATTTATATCAATATGATAAGTAACCATTGTTAACTTTTTCTAATGACTATATTAATATTATAGCTAATTTCTGGATGAGGTCTATTTCTAAATTTTAAAATATAAATGAAATAAATAAAAAAAGCTGCCAAAAGACTTTAAAGAAAATGCAAAAAATTAAAGATGTAATTCTTAAATTTTTTTAAAGCAATCCCTTGCTTGATTGTATTTTAAACTGGCTTTAGCCTATACTATTAAAGGTTGAAATATAAAAAATAAAAAGGCAATGATAGAAGAAAAAGAAAAGAAGTTTAATCCTTCCACTTCTGTTTCTATTACAATATTTTGGATTATTGTAATATTGTTTATAACGCTGCTGATGGTTATACTTATCTCAGGCCTATGGGAATCCTTCAGGGGCTATGCCTGGTACTTGCTTTTATTTACATTATTTATACTCCTGGGATTAGGAATTACACTCATAGTGCTTGTGGTTAGAGAAAAAATAAGGGGCGGGCTTAGAATTCTTTTAATTCTTAACGGGGTATCCGCTTTTTTTACCCCTGCTGGAATATTTTTACATAATCTAACTTACCCTATAATGGGTAATTATATATTTTTTATTATAGGAATAGTTCTTGGCCCCCTTTTATTTATTATTTCCTCTATAGGCTCAAGAATAAGCCTTATAAAGATTAAGTCAAAGAAAAAGTAGCCTACTAAAGGCAACCATATAGATTTTAAAAATATGAAACTTACTTCTATCTGCTCCTGTTTTAGTCACCTCTAGGCAAATTTAGAACGTAGAGCAAACTGCAGGTAAATGGTTTTCTGTCAAAGGTATAAAACTCCAGATAAATTGAAATAGAAATATTTACAAAACTCTGTTTCTCTAAAAATATCCCAGCTCCATGACAGATAAACTTTATAACTGGTTCTTAATATCAATTTTTTTTACCAGGAAATGTGATAAAACAAGCAAGAATGTAATGCCCATAAAAATTACTGAAATTAAAACAGAAAGCCTAAGGCTGCTGCTTGATATTATTTTGGTTAAAAATGGGGCAAGGGATATCCCTACATTGCCAGCGGCAAAAAGAATGGTGGCAATAAGGTCTTTTCCCTTATCAAATATTTTATTTCCAGAAGAAACTAAAAGCGGAAACAGTCCTGAAAAACCTAGTCCTGCAATAAAAATGGTTATAAAAATGAGAGTAGTAGAATCAAGATATATGGCAAAGGTAGTAGAAATTATAGCAATAATGGCTAGACTAAGCATTATATAACTTGAATTAACTCTTCCCGTTAAAGCACTGACTATCCCTCTCCCTACTATTATAGAAATCCAGAAAACTGACACTATTAAACCAGCGGATTGAACATCAAAAGACCTTGCCAATCTAAAAAATGTAGGGGACCAGGTAGATATTACAGTTTCTGCAAGGCAATAAGTAATTATTGATACAGAGATTATCAAAAGAAGGATATTATTCAATTTGCTGCTAAAGACTTTTCTAAGCTTGGTTTTCCTGCCTCCATCTTTTGAAAAATATTTCCTTTTTCTGGTGATAAATATAAAGAGGATTACGGTAATTATTATAAATAAAATAATAACCCCATAAATATGCCTCCAGTTAAAATTATTTTTTACAATAAAAGAAGCAATCATGGGAGCAAAGAATGCGCCAATAGGGTAAAAAGTCAATGCCATAGTTGTCAAACGGTCTTTGTTTTTTACAACACTTTCAAAGATATTTGTATTAACCTGTATCCATATCAATCCCAATATATAGCCTGCAATGAAATATAGGATATAAAAAATTATAAGGGTTTGGGTAAAATAAAGGGCCATTGTAACGGGCAAAAGCATAAAATAGCCTGCTAATATTATATTTAGTCTTTTAAAAGTTCTGCTATAAAAAACAGAAGTCAGCTGTCCTGTAATGCCCCCCACCGTATATAGGGTAAAAATTAAGCTTAAATTTCCTGCTTCCAGACCAGTGTCCTTACTAATATCCAAAAGTATGGGGCTTGCAAGCAAGAAAAATAATGCAAATAAAAAGATAGATAAAAAATTTGGAAATTCAAGTAAATATTGTTTTACCTCTGAAAAATTATTTTTAGGCATAATTGGAATCAGTTAATTTTTAAATATTCTAATTGATTTAGAAATAAAATAGAAGTTTAAATTTTAATTTGTCTTAAAAATGGGGATTATCAGTGTCTTATTGCTTATATACTGGCAAGAATCTATAGAATTAATTTTTTTAAACTCGCTTATAAACCTTTCCCTATTTTCAGGTTCAGAGTAGTTACTTATTATATCATTCATGTGCAGTGGCTTGTCTACCCTTACCTGGGAATATTTGACCACCCTTGAGCTGCTGATCTTACTTGCGTTGAAACCAAGTGCAATAATTACAGTAAGGCTAACAAAAATAATTAAAACCGCTAATATTATTCTTTTTAATACTTTACTTACTATTACCATAATAACGAACATACGTTTGTATTTGTAAACAATATAACGAACATACGTTTGTATGTCAAGATAATTTTTTATTTTTCCCAGTTTCTTATTTATGTTTTTTGGTTAATATCTTAAAATAATATAAAAATAAGTTTATAGGAGGCATTATGGCAGAAATATTTTATGACAAAAATATTGATATGAGCATACTGGAAAGGAAAAAGTTTGCAATAATTGGCTATGGTAGTCAGGGACATGCCCATGCTCAAAATTTAAGAGAAAGCGGCATGGATGTAATTGTGGGCGAGTTGGAAGGCAGCAAACCATGGGATAAAGCCAAGGAAAGAGGTTTTGACGTAGTTTCAGCTTCAGAAGCTTCAAAGCAAGCTGATGTAATAATGATATTGGTTCCGGATCAGATCCAGCCAAAAATATTCTATGAATATATAGAACCCAATTTAGAAGAAGGAAATATTTTATGTTTTGCTCACGGATTTAATATCCATTTTAACCAAATTGTTCCACAGGAAAATATTGATGTAATAATGATTGCACCTAAGGGACCCGGCCATATTGTAAGGAGAATGTACAAGGAAAAAAGCGGAGTTCCAGCAATAATTGCGGTCAAGCAGGATTTTTCCGGCAAAGCAAAACAATATGCCCTTGCTTATGCAAAAGCATTAGGTGCAGGTAGGGTTGGCATAATTACTACAACCTTTAAGGAAGAGACAGAAACAGACTTATTCGGCGAACAGGCAGTACTTTGCGGAGGAACTACTGAACTAATAAGGGCAGGTTTTGATACTTTAGTTGAAGCAGGATACCAGCCTGAAATTGCATATTTTGAAGTTTTAAGTGAATTAAAATTAATAGTAGACTTAGTTTATGAAGGTGGAATATCCAGGATGCGGGATTCAATAAGCGATACTGCTGAATATGGTGATATGGTTATCGGCAAAAAAATCATTACCCAGCAGACCAGGGAAAATATGAAGCAAATATTAAAGGATATACAGACCGGGAAATTTGCCAAAGACTGGATACTTGAAAATAAAGCTGGAAGGCCTGTATATAATGCTATAAAAAGAAAAGAAGAAGAACATCCGGTAGAAAAAGTTGGAAAGAAACTGAGAAAAATGATGACCTGGATTGAGACAGAAGAAGACTAAATTTTTAAAAAGCGAACTTATGTTTGCCATAGGTTCGCTTTTTTGTTATAATTTCCTTAAAAATTAAATCAAAATATTATTTTATGAAAGAAAAAGATATAAGTTCAAAACAAATTAATATTTTAAAGTTTATCTATAAAAGTTGTCAACAGGTTGGATATCCTCCAACAGTAAGAGAAATTGCTGAAGGAGTAAACTTAAGCTCATCTGCTACTGTTTACACCCATTTAAAGAAATTAGAAAAAAATAATTATATTAAAAGAAAATCAAGTAAGCCCCGGGCTATAGAATTGCAGGAAAAAACTCTGGATTTATTTGCAAAGGATGAGATAAAGCCAGGCAAATCCTTAAATACCATCAACGTTCCACTAGTTGGGAATGTTGCCGCCGGAACTCCTATTTTAGCTGAAGAAAACATAGAAGATTATATTCCCATATCTTCTGATTTTATTAGCGGCAATAATGAGGTATTCATTTTAAAAGTAAGGGGTGACAGCATGATAGATGCGGGTATATTTGACAGGGACTACATTATAGTAAAAAAACAAAATACAGCTATTAATGGTGAAATAGTAGTAGCCTTAATGGAAGATGAAGCCACAGTAAAAAGGTTCTTTAAAACTGATAAATTTGTAAAGTTAATGGCAGAAAACAAAAAAATGGAGCCAATCATCACTAAAAATGTATCAATAATAGGCAAAGTAATTGGTTTGGTCAGAAAATATTTCTAGTAATTACTTATAGCACCTTTGTAAATATATTTAGAAAATCTAGAATAAATCTGGTGATCAGCATTTAATGTAAGCAGAACACTGTCTTTTAGGTATTTTCTTTTTAATACTTGGTAATTCTCAAACAAAAGGGATATTAGTTTATTCTCACTATAGGGGATCTTTAAGGTAAGCGATATATAATTTTCTTGTAAAGTTTGCTTTACCTTTTCTAATAATTTGTCTAACCCTATTCCCTTTAATGCTGATATAAAAATGGCATTTTTATATTTAAACCTTACCCTATTTATAATGCTTTCGTTAACTTTGTCAATTTTATTAAAAGCCATCAAAATAGGTTTCTCTCCCACACCTATTTCTTTTAAGACTGAAATTACACTTTCAATATGGTTTTCGAAATTTTTATTGCTTATATCTACAACCATAAGCAATAAATCTGATTTTCTTACCTCTTCAAGAGTAGATTTAAAAGAGGCAATCAGCTGATGGGGAAGTTTTTCAATAAAACCTACAGTATCAGATAAGAGTATTTCATAACCCAGATCTGTTTTTAGCTTCCTTACTGTGGAATCCAGGGTTGAAAATAACCTATTTTTGGTTTCAACAGAAGAGTCTGTCAGGGTGTTTAGCAATGTAGACTTCCCGCTATTTGTATAACCTACTAAAGAAACTTGTGGAATCTTGTTTTTCTCTCTCTTTTTCCTTTGCGTATCCCTCTGGACTGCCATGCGGTTAATTTTTTTCTTAAGTTGGCTTATTCTTCCCCTAATGGTACGCCTGTCAACTTCAAGCTTTGTTTCCCCAGGCCCCCTGGTGCCAATACCACCACCTAGCTTTGAAAGCTCTATACCTTTTCCTGTTAACCTGGGAAGAAGATAATTTAATTGTGCAAGCTCAACCTGAAGCTTACCGTCCTTGCTATGTGCCCTTTGGGCAAAAATATCTAATATTAAGGCAGTTCTATCTATTATCTTTGCATTAAGCTTGTTTTGCAGGTTCCTTTGCTGGGTTGGAGATATCTCATCATCCATAACGATGAGGCCTATATCTTTCTCTTCTATTAAAGATTTTATCTCCTCTAATTTACCTGTGCTTATGTAGTATTTAGGATTAGGCTCATTTTGGGAATGCACTACTACTGCTTCAGTCTTTCCCCCGGCACTGGATACCAGATTTTTTAATTCCAGGACATTCTCTTTTAAATCTTTTGGTTCCCTTAATCCTGGCTTTTTAAACTTTATAAATACAAGTAAAGCTTTCTCGTAATAATTTTCATCTGCATAAATATTATTGACATTTTTAGAAAAAGTTTTTCTCATAAAATTAAAATCAGCTTATATTGCTTTTTCTATCCTCCCCAAAGCTTCCTCCAGTCTATTGTTTGAAATTGTTAATGATATCCTAAAATAGCCCTCCCCTTCGCTTCCAAATGCACTACCAGGAGTCACCACTACATTAGCCTCATCTAATAACATTTTAGCAAAAGATTTGGATGTAAATCCACTAGGTACCTTAGACCAGACATATATAGTATATTCTGAATCATAATAATCAATTCCAATTTCATCCAAAGTTTCTTTTACCATTTTTCTTCTTTTATTGTATACCTTATTGTTCTGAGTTACCAATTCACCATAATTGTCCAAGGCTTTTAAGGCAGCATACTGTACTGCATTAAAAACTCCAGAGTCTACATTTGTCTTGTACTTGCCAAGGCTCTGTATGATTTCCCTATTGCCTACAGCATATGCTATCCTCCATCCAGTCATATTAAAAGTCTTTGAAAGGGAATTAAATTCAACCCCAACATCTTTTGCACCTTTTTCGTTTAGAAAGCTTACTGGCTTTTTGTCTTTATCTGAGTAGATATCAGAATAAGCATTATCATGACAAACTATAATATTGTTTTTCTCTGCGAATTCAACTATATTTTTATAAAAATCCACCCCACAGGCAGCAGAAGTGGGGTTATTAGGATAGTTTATGTACATAAGTTTAGTTTTCTTAGAAATATTTTTATCTACAATACTTAAATCCATTAAAAAATTATTTTCTTCCCTCAGCGGTACCTCAAATGAGTTGCCACCCGCAAACATTGTTCCAATCTTATATACTAAATACGAGGGATTTGGGATAATAACATAATCACCAGGATTAACAAAAGTGTAGGCAATATTGGCAATGCCTTCCTTCGATCCCCATAAAGGGATTACTTCATTTTCGGTCAAGTTAACCTTAAACCTGTTTTTATAAAACCTTATAACAGCTTCCCTAAATTCTGGCATCCCGTAACTTGAAGGATACCTGTGGTTTTCGGGGTTTTTCGCACTTTTATATAAAGCTTCTATAATTATATCTGGGGTAGGAATATCAGGGTCCCCAATTCCCAAGCTTATTACATCTTGTCCTTTTTGTTTTTTTTCTTTGATTATTTCATCAATTTCAGCAAAAAGATAAGGTGGCAAAGATTTAAGCCTATCTGATTCAATTATTTCCATACAAAGTGTCCTTTCTATTTGTTTAAAAAATATTTGCCGTCAAATACACTGTTTACTTTTCCTTCAAGATAAACATCATTTTCCCACGTTATTACCAGCCTTCCCCCGGGTAAATTTACCAGTACTGCATTGCCAGATATTCTACCTTTCTTTAAAGCTGCAACCGCAGAAGCACATGCTCCGGTCCCACAGGCCAGGGTTTCCCCTACTCCCCTCTCCCATACCTTCATGGTAATTTCTTTTTTGCTATTTACTTTAACAAATTCCACATTAGTTTTTTGGGGGAAAATTGGGTGCTTCTCTAAGACAGCTCCCCATTTTTTAAAATCAAAATTCTCAAGATCTTCTTCCTCTAAAAAAATAATGCAATGGGGGTTTCCCATTGATACTAAATTAACCCTAAAAGTCTTAGAATCTATTTTTAAATTATAATTAAAAACCTCTTTCATGCCCTCTATTTTTACTGGGATTTTTTTAGGGGTAAAAACAGGCTGGCCCATATTAACCTTAATATTTCCCACAAATCCATTAGAAATATTCATGTAGATGTTCTTAATACCGGCCAAAGTTTCAATGCTTAAGTTAGCTTTTCTGGAGATATTTTTCTCATAAATAAACTTAGCCATACATCTTATCCCATTTCCACACATCTCAGCCCTAGACCCATCCTGGTTAAAGTAATCCATTTTAAAATCACCAATTTTTGAATCCCCAACCAAAATCAAGCCATCTGCCCCAATGCCAAAATGCCGGCCACACAAATGGATAATTTCTTCTTTGGACAGGCTTAGGCTATTTTCCAGGTTATTAATTAATATGAAATCATTTCCCTGTCCATGTAATTTTGAAAATATAATCTCCATATCAAAAGCTATTATACAATAATTTAGTGATATCTATTTTTAAAGACAAAATGTTATCATAATTATCAACTCTAATCCAATTAATTCTTGGGTCATTCCTAAACCAGGTCAATTGCTTTTTAGCAAGCCTCCTTGTATTTTTTTTAACTTCATCTATACATTGCCCATAGCTCATTTCTCCTTCTAGGTGACTAATTACTTCCTTATAACCAACTGCTTGCTTTACGCTATAGCTGTCTTTATACCCCTTATCATTTAATTTCTCAACTTCTTTAACCAATCCCTTTTCAAACATTAAATCTACCCTGTTGTTTATATTTTTATACAAACTCTCCCTGTGTTTGTTTAATCCAATAAATACAACATCATATATAGATTCCCATTTTTTCCATGTTTTCTGGAAGTTTGAATAAGGTTTGCCGCTAATCCTGTATACCTCTAGTGCCCTAATAATTCTCCTTTCATCATTGGGGCCTATTTTTTTACTATAGCCAGGGTCAACTTGCTTCAACTTGCTGTATGCATTATCCAACCCCTCTCGCCTTATTTCTTCCTTTATTTTTTTTCTTATTTCTTTATCCCTCTGGGGCGCAAAATCTAGTTTATCTAAAACTGCCCTCATATAAAGTCCGGATCCTCCCACCAGTATTGGAATCTTTTTTTTCTTAAAAAATTGGTTTTCTATAATATTGCGGCACATATTTTTAAATTCTACCGCCGTAACATACCTGTCAGGCTCAAATAAACTCACCATATACTGCTTTATCCCTAAATCCTTTGTATCTACCTTGTCAGTACCAATATCCATCCCCTTATAAATTTGCATGGAATCTATAGAAATTATGTCTGTGCCCAAAAGGTATGCTAAATTTATACCTGTTTTACTTTTACCTACACAAGTAGGGCCGCAGATCATTAAAACTTTTTTTGATTCAATTAATTTACCTACCAGCAAATCTGCATCTATTTGCTGTTCACTTAGCCTTTTTTTTAATTCTTTTTTTTCAACCTGGGTTATATCAAGCATTTAGTTCCCCTATCAGGTAAAAAGCCTTCGCTTGTTTTATATTTACAGTAATAACCATTCCAGTTAAGTTGTCTCTGCCTTCAAATAATACAACTGTATTGTCTTCCAACCTGCCTTGCATAAGGTTATGTTTGGCACTAATACCTTCAACTAATACTTTAAAGCTTTTGCCCGCCATCTTTTTATTTTCTTCCTCACTTATTTTATTCTGGACTTCTACGAGTTCTTTAAACCACTCTTTTTTTTCAGCAGGGTTAACATAATCTTCCATTTGTGCTGCTTTTGTTCCTTTTCTTTCTGAATAAATAAAAGTAAATGCCCTCTTAAACCTGATTTCTTTTACTAATTTTAAAGTTTGCAAAAAATCTTTTTCTTCTTCTCCGGGAAAACCTACAATCAAGTCAGTGGTAATGGAACAGTCAGGAAGTTCCTCCCTTATTTTTTCCACAATTTTTAAATAGTCCCCTGCCGCATACTTCCTGTTCATTTTTTTCAATATCCTGTCTGACCCTGCCTGCAGAGGCAGGTGTATATGGTTAGCAATACTATTCCGGTTAGAGATAATTTTAATAATGCTCTCCTCAAAATCTTTAGGATGGGAAGTCATAAACCTTATTCTTTTAAGCTCTTCTATATTGCTAACCCTTCCCAGAAGGTCGGCAAAAGTGAAATTGGTATCGAGGTCATTTCCATATGAATTTACATTTTGGCCCAGTAGGGTTACCTCTACTATTCCGTTGGCTACAAGTTTCTGGGCTTTTTTTATAATTTTTTCTGGCTCTATGGATTTTTCCCTCCCCCTGACATATGGGACTATGCAGTAAGAACAAAAATTATTACAGCCTGTAATTACTGGTATATAAGCTTTGAATTTAGATCTTCTGGACCAATGGTCAAGGTTGTAGTCAAAACCTTTGTCATATACCTTGCATATACTCTTATTTAATTTATTTCTTTCTCTTATTAAGCTTGGAAGTTCTGATATATTAAAGGTTCCAAATACTATATCCACAAAGGGAAACTTTTTTAGAATTTCCTCTTTTAGATTTTGTGCACTACAGCCGCCAACACAAATTATTGGGCTCTTGTTTTCCCTTTTAAGGTGTTTTAGGTTCCCAATATGGCCGTATAATTTATTTTTTGCATTCTCCCGCACTGCACAAGTATTAAAAATAATTACAGCAGCATCGCTTATATTGCCTGTAAGGCTGTACCCTTCCTGTTTTAAGTAATAAGCAATTCTTTCAGAATCATATTCATTCATCTGACAGCCAAAAGTGCTGATATATGCTTTCATAAATTATCAAATCCTTTAGAAATGGGTATTTTTTGCAGTTAAAAGCAGGGCTCATTTTTTTTCCACGGTTAAAACCAAAGCGGTTTTAGTTTCACCGTTTACTTCAATATCCTTAAAAAAAGGTATGCATACAAGCTCCTGGCCTGTAGGTGCAATATAGCCTCTGGCAATTGCTATGCCTTTTATGGATTGGTTTAGGGCCCCTGCTCCAATTGTTTGTATCTGCACTTTTCCTTCATCTCTGATTATTCCAGCAATCGCTCCAGCAACAGAATTAGGTTTTGAATTTGAAGAAACCCTTAGAAGCTTCATTGTTATTGCCTTAAATTCAATCTTTTTGCTTTAAATTTATAACTATATTTATCCTGTTGTTTACTTTTTTAAATTCTATATTATCTTCAACAGTTACAAAATATTTTTTTCCGGATTTTTCTAATTTTTCTTTTAGGTCTTTTATTATACTCCTTATTTCTTCATCTTTAAACCTGTTAGCAAGCTTAATTTCATCATAAAGGGAGACAGTTTTTTGCTTCTTTTCTTTCTTAGTTGTGTTTTCATTTTCAAATTTTTTTAAATCATTTATATTGATTGGCTCCAAAACCTTCATTTCCCCATAGATTATCCTTTGTATGCTCCTTTGGGAAATATTTATGTTAAAAATTTTGCTGCTTATTTCCTCCATCAATTTGTAGTCATCAGTTAAGGCAGATATTTGGGTTACCTTTATTTTATTCTTCTTTATAAAGCTACAGAGGTCCTCCCACTGGCTAAACTTTGGAAAGTCAACATCTAAATTATGCATGGTGGCAAGCACTTGTGCTGGGGTACCATAATAAATATTTATGTAAGGGTTCTGGAATTGGAACTCAATAATATTCTTTATTATATTATTTACCCCACCCACAACATTAGTACCATCTTCACTCTTAATAATTTGCGGAAGTATTGACTGGTCTTTTTTTTCCGGAAGTTCGTCCAAATTTACTTCTATGAAAAAAGAAGAACCCTTTTGGCTATCCGAGAAAGTAATCTTTATGTCAGAAACATTTAATTTAATGGAAAAAAGGGCCATGCCCCTTCCATGGAAGCCATAAGGGTCTTTTTTTCCATTTTCAAGCTTGGAAGTTACCCTTGATTCAAAAATTATTTTCTGGAATTTTTCGGGTATTCCTATACCATCATCAATAAAGTGTATAACCCTTTTTTTGTCACCAATTTTTTTGGTAGCTATAAATATATTGTCACACCCAGCATCTCTACTATTTCTGAGCATTTCTATTATTATGTCTTCAACACAGTTTATATCCTGTAAAGCTTGCCTGCGCTCAGCTTCAGATATTTTTAATTTTACATAACCGCTCCCCAGGTCTTCTTCAATATTTATTAGACTATCAATATTTAAGTCTGCTAGAAATTTCTTTATATCTGAACTATTTTGCATATTCTATAGCTCTGCTTTCCCTTATGACAGTAACCTTTATTTGTCCAGGATATTCCATTTCACTTTCAATATTTTTAGCAATATCCCTTGCCAGCACTATTGCCATGTCTTCGTCCACTTCCCCGGGCTTAACAATTACTCTGATTTCTCTTCCTGCCTGTATGGCAAATGCTTTTTCTATTCCATTGAATTCAGTGGCAATTTTTTCCAGGCTTTCTAGCCTCTTTACATAGCTTTCAAGCGTTTCCCTTCTCGCCCCTGGCCTTCCTCCAGATATGGCATCTGCCGCCTGCACGATAACATCTAAAATGCTTTCTACATCAATTTCGTTGTGGTGCGCTTCTATTGAATGACATGTTTCTTCACTTTCGTTTAGCCTTTTTGCAAGCTCTGCACCAATCTTTGCATGGGAGCCTTCTATGTCATGGGTTAAAGCTTTGCCTATATCATGAAGCAACCCTGCCCTTTTTGCCTTTTTTATATTATAGCCAATCTCTGCAGCAATTATTCCCGATATATAAGCAACTTCTTTAGAATGCACTAATACATTCTGCCCATAGCTAGTCCGGTATTTTAATCTCCCTAAAACCTTTATAACTCCCGGGTTAAGCTCGGATATTCCTGTATCAAAAATTGCCTGCTCACCTTCTATTTTGATTTCATTATTTATTAGCTTGCTGGCCTTGTCATACATTTCTTCAATCCTTGCCGGATGAATCCTTCCGTCTGCTATTAAATTCTCTAAGGTAACCCTTGCTATTTCCCTCCTCACAGGATCAAATGATGAAAGTATTACTGCTTCTGGAGTATCATCAACTATAATGTTTATTCCGGTCAGGTTTTCAAATACCCTGATATTCCTTCCTTCCCTTCCAATAATTCTTCCCTTCATCTCATCATTGGGTAAATTAACTACTGATACCGTAGATTCACTTACATGATCTATTGCGCACCGCTGTATAGCTTGAGAAATAATCTTTTTTGCCATTTTATCGGCATCTTCTTTAAGTTTTGCCTCTATCTTCCTAATCTCTTTAGATGCTTCAAATCTGGCTTCATCTTCCATTTTCCGTATCAGTACAGCCCTTGCTTCCTCTTTAGTTAATTCTCCGATAGCTTCAAGCCGCAATACTTCTTTCTTTAGGACTTCAGTTAAGCTTTTGTCTTTTTTCTGAATTTCTTTTTCCCTAATATTTAAGCTCTTTTCCTTTTTTTCCAAGAAATGCGCTTTCTTTTCCATTGCCTCTTCTTTACATACAACCCTATTTTCCATTTTTTGCAGTTCAGCTCTCTGGCCCTTTATTTCTTCATCTGCTTTTGCTTTCAAGTTTTGTATTTCCTCTTTACCTTCCAGCAATGCCTCTTTTTTTATAGTTTGGGCTTCTTTTTCTACGTCGTTTAATATAATTTTTGCCTTTTGCTCAGCTGAATTTAGTTTAGAATCTATAATATATTTGCGGTAAAAAAAGCCGATGAGAAAGCCAACTATAACTAGCGCTAAACCTATAGAACCAATCCTTATTAATTCAATCACTTTCAACCATCCTCTCTATAACAAAAAAACCAAGCATATTGCTTGGCTAGGTTTATTTGCACTATTTAATTTTAAAAAAAAAGTTTTATTAGATTTTATAGAAATGCAATAGTTTTATAAGTTTTATTTTATTTTTCCTCTTCATTTCTTTAAGTAAAATTTTCATAAAATCTATTTAAACTAATATTTAAAGTTTAGTACAAATAAACTTAACAACAAGCAATATTTTCTATTTATTAATTTGATATTATTGTAATATTAGCAAACTTTTAAGTCAATATTTAGAGGCTCTTTATTTTAAAAAAATACCTTTTTATTCCTGAGCCTCTACAGAAACTATTTTAATTTCATCATCTTCAGTTAATTTAATGTTTTTACTTTTACAATTAGGACACAACATTTCCCAATTATCAATTTCAGAAGTTTGCTTGCAGTGGCTGCAAAAAACCTTTACTTTTTTCCTTTTGAAATTAAGCACTGCTCCTTTAAGATTTGGTTTTTTTTCAGTCAGTATATTATAGTAGAACCTTACAGATTCAGGTTCTATCTGGGAAATATTGCTAACTTCGAAATTCACTTTTAAAATTTTGCCCAGTCTCCTGGATTTTATATTTTTTTCAAGTATGTCTATTATAGATTTGGTTATGGAATATTCATGCATATTATACTTAATTTTTATTGCAATGGTTAATACTATACTTAAAACTTAAATATTGGCAACACTTACCAATAGGAACTTACCTGGCGGTATCAATTACTATATCTCCAACCTTATATTTATAGTTAAAACTTTCAGCTATTACCGGACATTTAATTTTAAGTAAAAAGAATATGTCCTTATCTTCACCGCTTAGGGCCTCAAAATTACCCTGGCCTTTGGCAATAACCAGATCCGAGCGTTTGTATTCTGCTTTAAATTCATCAGAACATAAATGCAGGGTTGCTCCAGGTAAGTCCAGCCCTGTAGTGATTACTTTTACTAAATCCGTCATGCTAACAAATTTGGCATCTTCCATAAGGGCATCATTTAAAGTTGGACCTCCCCTAACTACAAAAGTAAACTTTTCCGGGCAAAGCCTTTCTATAAAAACCTTATCAAATACAATCTCTCCCGCATTATCTCCGATATAGAGAATATGATTTGCTTCTTCAATCCTTCTTTGTAGCTGTTTTACTTTGGATTGGCTTATTTCTTGCTCCAATGCTTCTTCAATAGTATGCAAAACAATATTTTCCTCTAACTGGTTACCCTTGCCAAAATCAATTATATTACCAGCTATGGCAATCCTTACACTGGTTTCAAATTGACGTTCAGAATTTTCAATTATTTCCTTAACTTTTTCTACCAGATGCAAGCATACGAGGTTGAATTTCTTTTTAAGGCCTTCATATGGATCTTTGTCTGGGGCTATTTTCCTAATAACATTTTGTACTTTATTGAAAGTATCAAATGCAGGTTTGCTGGTATCAAAATCTTTTACCACCTCTAGTGCTTTTTTTAGTATTTTTTCCTGAAGTTTTTCATCATTGGTAAGAAGGCTTGCTGCGTGCAGAATCTGGTTCATATAGCAAGGAACACATTTTAGGTTTAGCTTCATATTTTACTTTCTAGAAAACTATATTATTAATTATATAAAAATTCCTTAACCTTTTCCCACATATTTACAATTTCTATGCCTGCTTCACTGTCTTTGTTATCAATTATAAATTGCTTGTTCGAAAGGGTTAAAGAAACTTTATCATCATAGGGTATTTTTCCAATTAATTCTATATTATTTTTGCTGCAAAACTCTTCTATTTCTCCTGTATTTTCCAAATTAATATCAAACTTATTTATACAGGCAAAAACCTTTATTTCAAATATTTTTGCCACCTCATAAACCTTTTTAAAATCGCTAATAGCAGAGAGGCTAGGCTCGGTAACAATAAGGGTGGCATCTACACCATTAAGGGATGATATAACCGGGCAACCAATTCCTGGAGCCCCGTCTATTATTACCAGCCTTAAATTCTTTTCTCCTGCAATATCTTCAGCGGCATTTCTTATTCGGGTTATAAGGAGGCCGGAATTTTCAGCCCCTGGCAAAAGTTTTGCATGTACCAGCCTGCAGAATTTGGTTTTAGATATAAAGCTTGAGCCTTGCTTATCAGGCTTTAGCTCTATGGCATCAGTAGGGCAAACATACTCACAAACACCACATCCTTCACATCTTATAGGATCTATTATCAGGGTTGTCTCTGATCCTGAAATGGCATCAAACTGGCAAGATTGTTCACATTTTTCGCAATTAATACATTCGCCGGTTAATGTTGCTACAGCTCCTCCCACAAACTCTTCTTCCTTTTCTATTTCCGGTTCTAGCAGGATATGCAGGTTTGCAGCATCTACATCACAATCCACTGCAATATGATCATTTGCCAGCTTTATGAAATTAGAAGCAACAGTAGTTTTTCCTGTGCCTCCCTTTCCACTTATTATGGTCAGTTGCTTCATGTTTGTAATTCCTTTTCTATACCTTTTAGCACATTTTCAAATTTTTCTTTCCAGGAACTATCATAATCAATAAGTGAATCCCCCCTGGAATAATATTTTGCAATTTCCCTATCATTGGGGATTTTTGCAAGAATTTGTATATAATTTTTATTGCAATAATTCTCAACTTCCCCATCTCCGATACCATCCCTGTTTATGATAACTCCAAATGGTTTATTCATATCTTTTAATACATCCACAGATAATTGAAGGTCATTTAAGCCGTAAGGGGTTGGTTCTGTTACTAAAATACAGTAATCACAATCTTTTACTGCAAATACCATCGCACAGGACGTCCCTGGAGGTGAATCTATTACAACAAGCTCATCTTTGAGAATTGATTTATCCAATGCGCTTTGCACGGAGACAGTTCTCATTGAGCCTGGCTTAAGGTCCCCCATGTAATAGTCAATATTTGGTTTTGCCGCTCCCTTTCTTATTTCACCTACCACTACATCCTGTTCTCTGACTGCTCCCTCGGGACCAACTAATTTACAGCCTCCGCACCCATGGCATAATTCCGGAAAAAATATCACATCATCACCTACTGCTGCTACTGCATTGTAATGGCAGAATTCAGCACAAGCGCTAAAGTCTGCCCCCGTGCCGGTTAAAAAGTATGGTTGCTTTATGGTTACTTTCTGTATATGTTTTACTTCAGGCTTTAAAAAGAAACTGGAATTAGGCGCCTCCACATCATAATCCATAAACTGGCAATATCCCACCGATAAAGCCAGATTGCAGGCAACTGTCGTTTTGCCAGTCCCGCCTTTTCCGCTTGCAACTGATATTATCAATTTACCTTTTACCTCCTCCGCCCATACCAAAATGGGAGCTTACATCAGGACCGGAGGTTTCATCAAGTTCTCCTTTTTTAAGTTTTTCAATTGCATCCTTGACACTTCCAGTAACTCCCGAATAAACTTTCAGTTTGGCTGATGCCAGCACCCTGAAAGCATTAGGTCCAACATTACCGGTAATAACGGCTTTGGCACCCTTATTTGCAATCATTTGACCAGTTTGTATCCCGGCACCGCCCATAGCTTGTCTGGCTTGGTTTTCAACATGCTCAAAACTATCATTTTCAGTATCATAGATTATAAAATAGGGACACCTTCCAAACCTTGCATCCACATTTGATTCTAAGCTAGTTCCCGTAGAAGATACTGCTACAATCATTTTTCCTCCTTGTATTTATTTAAAATCAACTAATCTTTTTCCGCATTTAGGGCATTTTATTTTGCTTAATTTTACTTCATCGGCATCTTTTATATCGCCTTTCTTAACAAAAAAATGATAATAACCCTTTCCGCATTTGGTCTTTACTATATTTGTATTTGGAATATAATTTCCACCTTCAAATTTTATAGCTTTGCCATCCAGAATTGAAGAAACTAATTTTTTCCTTGCAGACTTAAGAAGCCTCTGGAAAGTGGATCTGGAGATACCCATTGTCTTGGCAGCTTCGCTCTGGTCTAAGCCCTGTTTTTCTTTTAGTTTCAGGGCCTCTATTTCTTCGATGGTTAAGCTTTCCACTTCTATATTTTCTTCTGCAACCCCAGATGGCTTATACAGTACGTATAGCGGCAGTTCATTTACTATCTTATTAATTTTTGGCCTTGCACTCATTCCCTTACCATCCCGGTTCCACATTTTGGGCACTCCAGCTGGTTGCAGGGCTGGCCGGTCTTATGTTCAACTTTTTCCCCGCAACTTGGGCATACACAATTTCCACCGGATCCTGCGCCCTGGCCGCCCATTCTTCCTCTGCCGCTGCTGCCTGGCCCTTGACCTGCTGGTCCTGTTCCATCTCCTCTTGGCATAATTAACCTCCTTAAATTATTAATTATCTGTTTTTTCTACTCCATAGCCCTTTCCTTTTCCAGGACTACAGATATTTTCTGCCCCTTCTAATGTTCCATTCAATATCCCTTCTGTAACTTGGTCAATACTTCCCTGTATTCCAAGAAAAGTATCTATATTTGCCTTGTCAAAAAGGTCTTTGGCCCTATTGCCCATACCTCCAGCAATAATGCAGTTAACACCTTTCTTTTTTAAAAACTCAGGCAAATATCCCGGGTGGTGGCCAGGGTTTTCAATTACTTCCTTATTTTTAAGTCCGCTATCTTCAATCTCTAAAATTGTAAATTGCGGGCATCTGCCAAAATGAGCAGATACCATACCATTATCGGTAGAAATAGCTACTTTCATAAACCTCACTCCTTAAAATAATATCTTTTATTTTGCTTTATAATACTCTTAATCTTATTTTCTCCAAGCAGCTTGTTTACTGCTTTTATAGACTGGTTTGGATTGATCCCAAGCGAATCACTTATGTCCATCACCGTAGCTGGCCTTCTTTTTATAATTTGGTATATATCATCTTCTAAATCCTTTAACTTCAAGCTGATGTTACTCTTTTTTACTTTTCCAATAATTTCTGCTCTTGTTCCAAAAATTTTCTTGGCCTCATTTAATTTCTCTGCCGGAGGTATTTCTAAATTCCCTATCCCAGCTGGCCTTACCGGAGTATTAATATGAATTTTTTCTATTCCTCCATCCAAGCTTTCCAGCAAATCCTTAAACTGTGCCAGCACTTCCCCTGAATCATTTATCCCGGATATTAGCATTATTTCCAGCCACACCTTTCCCCCATAGCTATCCAGCAATTCCTTCAACCCTAAAATATTGCGGTCAAAGCTAATTTCCCTATGGGGCCGGTTAATTTTTTTCAGCAATTTATCATTTGGTGCATCAAGGGATACCTTTATTAAATCAGCCTCCTTTATCTCATCTATAGTGCCCTTAAATCCTAGCAACCCGCCGCTGGTAAGCATTACTACCGGTATCTCGGTTTCCTCTTTTATAGCAAAGATCAATCTCCTAATATCTTTATTTAGAGTAGGTTCCCCTGACCCCGAAAATGTAATATAATCTACCTCCAGACTATCTTCTATTCTCTTTTTAAGCTCATTTTTAAAATCTCTTATATTAAAATTTATATAGCCCTTCCTTTCAATAGTCTTTTGGGTGGTCTTCCCCAGCTGGCAATAAATGCAATCATAAACACATATCTTGAAAGGTATTATGTCCACCCCTAAAGAATAACCAAACCTCCTGGATAAAACTGGACCGTAAAAGAAAGGCAAACCACCCTCCCTATTTAAATTTTAATACCCGCCCTGCACT
>CAYREF010000011.1:39670-45823 GCA_964423265.1 uncultured Actinomycetota bacterium | reverse complement strand
GAGAGGGACATTAAATGACAATTAAAGGAGGTTATAAAAGATGTCTACTCAACAAAAATTAATACGGCTAAGCAATATGGCCACTTTAATTTTGTGCATAGTCTCCATAGGAGGTCTCATATTTACAAACATTTTCTTTTTAATATGGAGAAATATAATTATTGATATGGGTAACGTTGAAGGTTTTATAGAGAGTTTTTCACTGCCCGTGGGATTAGTTTATATTTTGTTTGGTTTTTTCCATATTTCAGCTATATTAACATTGATATTGCAGTTGCACTTTTTTAAAAGGGAAAATTTTTTGCGGGCCTTTCTGTTTTTTTCAGGTATTACTTCTTTCTTGATGTTATTCGGGGATTTTGCTCTTGCCAGTGATATTTCAAAAGAATATATATTTGGATTGCCGGGTGAATTTAACATACTATTTTTTAGCCAGGCATTGCATTTTATTTTCTATATTTTAATGATTATTCTCCTTGTATTTACCAAAAAGCCTATGGAAGAAAAAGGCCAGGATGTGGTATTAAAAGATGATTCAGTTTTCATTAATGCTCAATATATTGGAATTTTAAGTGGAATTTCGGGGCTGGTTTTAATTTCAATTTTTTCCCTAACCTATTTAACCTTATATGAGTTACCACTATGGGCAGTAAAATCAGGAATTATTGCCATAAGCTTAATAGCTGTAGTCCCGTATATCCTGATAGTCTTATACTGGCTTGTAATAAAACTTAGGGAAAGAATAAGTGAGTGGTATGATGAAAAACAATATCAGGATTTGACAAAATCGAGCTTTGTAGTATTGATGGTATCCGTAATTTTCCTACTAGTAATATTTATACTGCAATACGTGTATAGCAATTTTGAATTGCTGAATTTTATATGGTTTCCCCTTTATTTCTTTTTTGTACTACTATCATTCTCAGCTATGAACCTATTTTTAAATAAAAAAATGGGCTAGGTTCAATAATTATTTATTTACTATGTTTTTCGGTTGCCCATTAAGGAATGCTTCTAGATTTTTTACTGCAGTAGCCATAAGTCTTTCCCTTGCAGACCTGGTTGCCCAGGCGATATGGGGAGTTATATTGCAATTCTTGGCTTTAAGCAGAGGATTATCTGGTTCAGGTGGCTCAGTTGAGAGCACATCCAACCCTGCTCCTGCAATCTCACCGGTATTGAGGGCATCTGCCAGATCTTTTTCTACTATTAATGGGCCCCTTGCAGTATTTATGAGGAAAGCAGTTCTCTTCATTTTTTGAAGGATATCCTTATTTATAATGCCTTCTGTTTCTGGAACAAGGGGACAATGGAGGCTGAGAATATCTGAACTTCTTATAATTTGGTTAAAGTTTACCCACTGATAATTAATCTGGGAGATATTTTTCTTATGTCCCCCATAGGCAATTATTTCCATTCCCATAGCTTGGGCAATTCTTGCCGTTGCCTGTCCAATCCTGCCAAATCCTATAATTCCCATTACTAAACCGTTAAGCTCAATCTGGGGGAAGTCCCAAAAACAAAAGTCTGGGTTGCTGGACCATCTCCCTTTTTTAACTTCTGTACTGTGGTGCTTAACATTTCGGATCAGCTCAAACAGGTGTGCAAAAACCATCTGGGCAACAGAGTTGGTGCCATAAGTAGGAATATTTGATACAGGAATCCCTAATTTACTTGCAGTATCTATATCGACTACATCATAACCTGTGGCCAGGACACCAATAAATTTTAGCTTTGGCAGCTTTTTTATTATATCCTCGGATAAGGGGGTTTTATTTGTATAAATAATTTCAGCGTCTTTTGCCCTTTTAAATATTTCATCTTTTTTTGTCCTATCATAAACGGCCAATTCACCCAATTCTTCAAATCCTTCCCAGCTTAGGTCACCGGGATTTTCTGTATAGCCGTCCAAGATTACAATTTTCATTTATAAGCCTTCCTTTCTTTAGAATTGTGTTTATTATATAAATTTTTACTGTCTTTATCGAGGCGGCAGGCATTAGTTTAAAAAAAATTTAAGCCCAATATGTTAATTGGCTAGAAAACAGGTTAAACTAGAATATAAAAAATAGTACGAATAGAAAACATATGCTTACAAATATATTGAGATTGCTTGTGGCAAGGTCTATAAAGCCTTTTATTTTTAACAGTAGTTTTAAGGATAAAATAGAATATGATGTAGAAAATTTAGGCCTATATTTCCATATACCATTTTGCAGGAATATGTGTGCATTTTGCCCTTACTACAAGGTTGAATTGAATGCAGGCCTGTTAGATAAATTCATTAGAGCCTTAAAAGATGAGCTTTTGCTTATATCAAAATCAGTAGGCAAAAAAAAGAAAATCACCACCCTTTATTTTGGAGGAGGAACTCCAGCGCTGGCTGCTGAATATCTCCCTGGCTTGATGGATATGACAAGGGATTTATTTACCGTCAAGGGCGATATAGGGATGGAACTGCATCCAAAGGATATAAGCACAGATTTGTTGGAGGAGCTTAAAAGTTGCGGTGTAAATATGGTAAGTATTGGTGTTCAGTCTTTTCAGGATAAATGCATTGCTTCATTAGGAAGGGAAAAAACAGATAGCATAAAGAAGCTTCAGATGGCAGATAGGGCAGGATTTAAAACTATTGATGTTGACTTAATTTTTGGGATGCCAGGTCAGAAAGCCGAAGACCTGGAAAAGGATTTTGAGATAGCCGCAAATTTTGGGGCCAGCCAGATATCAGCCTATCCCTTTATAAATTTTTCTTACACTAAGTCTGAGGAAAAACCTATAGGTGAAAGAACCAAAAAAATAATGTTAGAGAAGCTCATAGATGCTGGGGAAAACCTTGGCTATAGAAGAAGCTCTATTTGGACATTTGCCAGGGGAGGTGCTCCCAGATATTCTTCTATAACCAGGGATAATTTTATCGGGCTGGGTCCCAGCGCTACAAGCCTGGTGGGTAAAATATTTAAAATAAATACATTTTCTGTTCAGGAATATATTAAAAGCATGGCGGAAGGCAAAATGCCAACCGCCCTTTTTTGTAATTTATCTGAAAGGGCCAGGGCTCTTTACTGGCTATTCTGGTCAATTTATAATCTCTATATTGATGAGGAAGATTTCTTAAACCTTTTTAAAAAAAGGATTGAAAGAATGTTCGGTCTTGAACTTTATTTCTGCCAAAAGATAAACCTTATTGTGAAATGCAAAGGCGGATATAAATTAACCGCTAAAGGGGCACGCCTTTTTCATTTAATTGAACAAGTATATACTCATAAGTATATTAATAAAGTTTGGAAAATTGCCTTAAAAGACCCCTGGCCCAAAAAAATTTTATTATATTAAATTGATAAAATACCGAATATCGAATAATTCTGATTACACTATCCTCTTAAAAATTACCATTCCTATAAATACTAGGACTGTGAAGTTAATGTGAAAAAAGGAGAGGGTAAAGCAATTAGTTAATAGATTCTAAATTAAAAATTTAAAAAAATGGTTAAATTAAATTATTATCCTTAATTACTTTCATAACATAGTCAACTGCTTCTTGGGGGTTGTCAGCTATTTTATATAGTTTTTTGTCTTCAGGGCTAATTGTACAATGCTCAGTAAGCAAACATTTATCAATCCATTTACATAAATCTTTCCAATAGCTGCGGCCATACAGTACTATTGGAAAATGTTCTATTTTGTTTGTCTGGGCAAGAGTTAATGCTTCAAATAACTCATCCAAAGTACCAAAGCCGCCTGGAAAAATTATAAAACCCACCGAATATTTGACAAAAATCATTTTCCTCACAAAGAAATACCTGAATTCTAAGGAGATCTGCTGGTAAGGGTTAGATTCTTGTTCAAAGGGCAGTTCGATATTGCAGCCAACAGAGAGCCCGCCAGCATCAAATGCACCCTTATTTGCTGCTTCCATGATACCCGGGCCGCCACCAGTTATAATACCCATGTCTTTTTTTGCCAGTAGTTTTGCTGTTTCCATTGCTTCTTTGTAAAAATGGTTATCCGGTAAAATACGGGCGGAGCCAAAAATAGCAACACAGGGCCCGATTCCGGCAAGTGCATCAAAGCCTTCTACAAACTCGCTCTGAATCCGCAATACCCGCCAGGGATCGGAATCAGGGAAGCCTGGTTCTGTAGTTCTTGAATATTTTAATAGTTCCCGGTCATTATTTTTTGGTGGAATTTTTTTTCCCATAGTTATTACCACTTTCTCTTTTATTTATTAAACAATAACATATAATATGCCTGAGGCAAACAATGCTTTAACTGGTAATAGTATACAAAGAGCCTAACATTATTTGGAAGAGAACTGCTGAAAAACTAACCCCTTTTTAAGGCTCTTATTTTTATAAGCATGATAATGCTGCCAACCATGCCTATTAGAAAAGCAACTGGGCAAACAATCAAACCAATCATGAAAAAGAAAGATTCGTCACCTATTCCAACCCTATCCCAAAAATTCTGGCTAAAAAAGTAAATAAATATACCATAAATTAAATTGTGTAAAATGATACTTGCAAAGAAATCTAAAACAGCAGCTCCAGTTAAAAGAAAGAATTTTTTCAACAACCCCTTTATCTTTGCTTTTATGGTTATAACAATAATTGCTGTTTTACATAAAAATAATATTCCTCCTATGGTGGAAATATAATAGGTATTAAAAATTGGCCTAAATAGAGGGTTAGAATGGTATTTGCAATTAATATAAGCAGTGCTACAGTTACCCAGAAAATGGCAATCAGGGAGATGTTTAGTTTTTTTCTAAATTCTTCATTTTCACTACCGATTTAATAAAATATCAGGGTTTCTTTATTTAAAAAAATATCCGGTTAAAAATATTATTGTCAATATTATTTGACAAAATTAGCAAAAAAAAATTACAATTAAGACTCTCTTGTTTAATGATATTTTGGGTAAGAGCGAAGTTGTTGCTTTTCATTCCTCTTTAAAAAATATTATCAAACTTAGAGAGATATCAATATGTAAGGAAGGAAATATGAAAGGTAGCAAACTTTACGTAGGGAATTTCAATTATTCCACAACCGAAGAACAGCTGCAGCAATTGTTTTCTGAATATGGTAATATCAAAGAGATTACCATAATAGGAAATAAAGGTTTTGGATTTATTGAAATGTCATCTAATGAAGAAGCAGAAAAGGCAAAGGAAGCTTTAGACGGCACAGATTTTGGCGGCCGTACCTTAAGGGTTGACGAAGCTAGGCCAAAAAGAAGCAAGCCTGATAGAGACTTTAAAAGATATTAGATGAATTTATGCATACAGGTTCTTCCAAGGGCCTGTATGCAAAGAAAGCAAAAATTTATTTAACCTTCTCATATTTTCTAAAGGACTAAAAACAAAAATTTCTTACAGCCATAATAATTTTCCATAAATTCTTGTGGCTATTTTGATAAAAAATTAACATTTGTTTTTCCTTTAATTCATAAAAATTATGAAAGTAAAAAATATAATATTTATAGGAATTTCTATCCTGCTTATCTTTTTTCCCGGTTGTAAGGCATATGGGAATGCAGGCACAGAGACAACACCGTCCAATGGCAGCCCTGGAGAAGAAAAAATAATAATAGAGGAACAAGAAGAAATTGAACCTGGGATAAAAACAGACGAACTTTATGAAGAGTTAAACGGCGTCCTGCTGGATTTTATAGAAGCAACAAAGAAGGATGAAGAATATTCTTTCTTTTCAAGCAAAACAAAAGAGATGGTGGGCAACAAAGAGGAATACATGGCCGGAGCTAAAAGTGATATTTTCTTTATATTAAAAGAAAGCCTTTCCAGTATCACCAGGGTAGCCCCTGAAGGAGTAACTTATTACGGGCAGAGGGTAATTCTAACCGTGCGGATGGACAGGACAGTTGAAGGAATGGAATATCAGGGAGAAGAAGTTAAATATAAGTTTGTGTGGGAAGAAGGAAAATGGAAAATTGATGTATACTATCCTGTTGAAATCCAGATAATGCCTTTGGAGAAGAATTTGGCTGGTAGTAGTTTTGAGTTTAGCATTTTGGTTAAATCATTTTTCCCCATCAAATCTATAAAAGTGGCTAAGGACGGAGAACTAACAGAAGAGGAAAATTATATTGATACAGACAAGTTTGAAATAAATTATAGCAATACCATCAGCATGG
>CAYREF010000011.1:20165-39570 GCA_964423265.1 uncultured Actinomycetota bacterium | reverse complement strand
AAAAAGCTGCTATACATGTGTTGTATTATAGCGCTGCTTTAGGGCAGCGCTATAAGCCTTATGAAATTTAGTGATTAAAGGTGAATGTTATTTCTACATTAGCTGAAATCTCTAATTCCCCTGGGCTGACAGGAGGAGGAGCTACCCCTCTTCCTTCAGGAGCTTCTGCTGCAGCCATAGCCTCTTCTACATAAAAAGGTCCCGGAAAACTAACTCCGCTTTCAGTTATATTGTAAATTTTATCAATTTCCAGCCCTAGAGAGTTAGCTATTGCATTAGCTTTTTCTCTGGCATCCTGGGTGGCTTTGGTTAATGCATTCTGCTTGGCTTCCCTTTTAGCTTCTTCGCTTAAGTTAAAGCTAAGAGAGCCTACATCGTTTGCGCCAGAATCTATAGCTGTAGCCATTATATCACCTATCTTTTCTATATCTGTAGTGGTAGCCTTTATAGTGTTAGTGGCTCTATATGCATAGATTTCTGGTGGCTTATTCTCATCATTATAGTCATAAAGGGGTTGGAGGTTAAAGCCAGTAGTTTCAATTTTTAAATTTTCTAAATCTTCAGCTTTTATGGCATTGATAACTTCATCTGTTATACTGCTGTTCTGGTTTACTGCCTCTTCGCTGCTGCTTTTCTCAGTAAGTATGGTAATTCTTGCTGAAACCTCATCTGGAGCTACGGAAACATTTCCGGTTCCCGAAACAGAGATGCTATTTTGCTGTTGACTTGCTGAAGAGGAAGTAATAGGCGTTTCATTTGTTCCCAAAAGGCACCCTGTAAACAGTAAAATAATAAAAGGAAATGCCGCAACTGCTATTAATTTTAATAATTTAGTTTTCATTTCTCACCTTCTTACCATTTGTTTATATGTATTTTTGATTTATCAAACCTGTCAGCAGGTTTTTTCTTTTCGGCTGGATGACCAACAGCCACCAATGACAAGGGCATAACATTATCTGGCAGGCTAAGAATATCTTTTAAGCCTTTTACTCTTTTCTCCCTAGGGTGAATACCCAACCAGCAAGCCCCCAGCCCCAAGTGTTGAGCCTCTAATAAAATGTTCTGGGTTGCTGCTGCACAGTCCTGGACCCAGTAGCCTACATGGTTTTCCCTGTCCCTATCTGCGCATATTGCTATGGCTAGAGGAGCTTTTTTAAGCATGGCGGCATATGGGTGGACCTTAGGAATGGAATCCAGTATATGGCGGTCTTTTATTACTATAAATTCCCATTCCTGCTGGTTGCCTGCAGTGGGTGCAGCCATGGCTGCCTTGAGCAGTTTTTCAATATTTTCATCAGATACAGGGGCGTCTGTATAGTTCCTTATGCTTCTTCTCTCAAAAATTTCTTTCATTGTTCTCCTCTCACTATTTCTTTGCTAATTTTAGTATATTTATTACATCTTGTTTATACATTTTGATAAAGCTTCCCTTGGGACCAGTTATAGTGCATTTTTCTGCCATCTCTTCGAACCTGTGGTCAGGGATTTCTAAATCCTTAAGTGTTGTGGGAAGGCCAATGGAGCTGAAAAACTTTACAAGCTCAGATATGCCCTTTAATGCTGTTTGTTCTGGGCTGAAAAAATCAGGCTCAATATTGAATACCCTGTTTGCAAACTGACAAAAAATTGGGATGTTTTTCTTATACCCATATTTCATCCAGGCAGGAAATACAACTGAAAGGGAAGCCCCATGGGTTATTCCATATATGGCGCTTAGTTCATGCCCTATTTTATGCGAGCCCCAGTCTTCCTCTCTGCCTGTCCCCAGGAGCCCGTTGTGGGCTAATGTGCTTGCCCACATAAGTTCGGCCCTTGCATGGTAGTTCTTGGGGTCTTTGAGCACAACTGGTATATTGTTTATTACTGTTTTTAGTGCGGATTCACATAAGCGGTCAGTAAGGCCCACGTTTTTAGTATGGGTAAAATACCTTTCCATTACGTGGGCCATAATATCTGCTGCCCCGGCTGCTGACTGAAAAGGGGGCAGGGTAAAGGTTAGTTCTGGGTTGAGGATAGCAAATTGCGGCCTTAGTAGCTGGCTGTGGTATCCTTTTTTAATAAGGCCATCTTCATTAGTAATAACTGAAACATCGCTTGCTTCGCTTCCTGCTGCTGGTATGGTCAAAACTACTCCTATATCCAGGGCTGTGGAAGGCTCGGCCTTTTTATCGAAAAAGTCCCATACATTTCCCTGGTAGGGGGTTCCAACTGCAATAGCTTTTGCAGAATCTATTACGCTCCCTCCGCCTACTGCAAGGATAAAATCAATATTCTCCCTTCTACACGTTTGGATTCCCTTATTTACCATGCTTAGTACCGGATTAGGCTTTACACCTCCCAGTTCAACTACGTCAACTCCTTCTTTTTTAAGGGAATTTACAATATTTTCATATGTTCCATACTTTTTTATGCTTCCTCCACCATAATGTAGCAGGATTTTGTCTGAGTATTTTTTTACCTCTCTGCCTACATTTTTCTCAGTGTCTTTGCCAAATATTATTTTAGTCCGGTTTTGGAATTCAAAATTTTGCATATATTCTCCTTTTTGCTGATATTCATTATATATTATAAATATTAAAAATTATTGTTCAAAGTACTATACTTTAGAATATTTAAATAGTAAAATGCATAAAAAAGCATATCCCCATGCAAGAAAAAGTTATCTATAATTTACTTCTATATGTTGTCTTTATCTCCAGCATTCTAATATTTGCAGTCTTGTTGTTTATAAAGGCGCCTTACGGCAGGCATTACAGGGGAGGGTGGGGCTTTAGTACTAGTGCAAAAGTAGGCTGGCTGGCCATGGAGTTTCCCGCAGTGGTATTTATGATTATATTATTTGTGGCTGGAAATAAAACCGGCAATATTGTTGCAATGGTATTCCTGGGAATATGGCTGTCACATTATTTGCACAGGACCTTTCTCTATCCATTCTTAATGAAAGGGGGCTACAAAAGGTTTCCGGTATTACTTATTTTATTTGCAGTAATTTTTAACAGTATAAATTCTTACCTTAATGGAAGGTATCTTTTTTATTTTTCAAATAAGTATTCCCTATCGTGGCTGTATGATTTGCGCTTTATATTTGGAATTGCTGTTTTTTTCTCAGGCCTTGTAATCAATACCCATTCTGATTCAATACTAAGGGGGTTGCGTGGTCCAGGAAGTATAGGGTATAAAATACCCCGGGGAGGACTTTTTAAATATGTTTCTAATCCAAATTATTTTGGAGAAATGCTGGAGTGGATTGGCTGGGCAATATTGACCTGGTCAATGGCTGGCCTTGCTTTTGCTGTTTTTACAATTGCAAACCTGCTTCCGAGGGCTATCTCAAACCATAAGTGGTATAAAAGTAAATTCCCCGAATATCCGGACGACAGAAAAATAATAGTGCCCTTTCTTTATTAGCAAGGCAGGTGGGTCTAAAAATGTTAAATGACAAGTAGGGCTTAATCAAAATATTTCTCCTTTTAAGGTTAAATTAATCTGATTTTACACAAGCAATATAAGAAATTAAAATAAATGGTTATGAATAATAACAAATTCATGAACCGCATAAGTAAAAGAAAGATAGCAACTATTTCTCTTTTTATATCTATTTTTTTAGTAACAGTTAAAACATTAGTTGCATATTTTTCAAATAGTCTTGGGGTATTCTCAGAAGCCTTAAACAATGGTCTGGATTTAGTGACTGTGTTTATAACATTTCTTGCGGTAAGAATGGCTGCAAGGCCTGCAGACAAAGACCACACTTATGGGCATGGAAAGTATGAAAATTTCTCAGGCCTTATAGAAGTCCTTATTATCTCAGGGCTTTGCCTGTTTATTATATACAGGTCGATACAGAGATTGGTTTACAGGGACTTCAGCCTTAATATCAACTGGGTGGTGTTTACAATTCTAGGAGTATCTGTTCTTTTAAATATCTTTAGGGTTATTTTTATAGGTGCTTTAATAAAGAAGGAGAACTCTTATGCTTTTAGGGCTGAGTTTATTAATTATAGCGGTGACATAGCAGCATCGATAATTGTTATAGCAGGTTTGGTTTTCGCAGAATTCGGAATATATATTGCAGACCCAATAGCATCCATTATAGTGGCTCTGGTAGTAATTGGGCTAAGCATTAAATTATCAGTTGGCATAGCCAGGAATCTGCTTGACTATGTTCCTAAAGAAATTACTGACAGGATTTTGAAGATAGTGGAAGGAATTTCAGAAATAAGGGATGTAAATGATATAAGGGTGCATGAAGTTGGCGGCCTTAAATTTATTAACCTGGATGTAACTATTCCCCACAATTTTTATCTGGCTCAGGTTGAAAAAATAAAAGGAAAAATAAAGCAGAATATAAAAAAAGAGTTTAAGGACTCTAGGATAATAATAGAAGTAAAGCCTCACCTGTCTCCGGAAAATCTGGAAGACTATATTAAGGCAATACTGATGGCAGAAGAGAATATAGGGGAGATCCATAATATTTATATCTATAATGTTGGCAACAAAATAGATGCATCGGTCCACGTAAATTTAAAGCATTTTTTAAAACTAAAAGAAATTGAAAAACTGACTAAGAAAACAGAAAATAAACTCACGGAGAAAATTAACAATTTGAGGAGAATATATATTCATGTGGAAGATTTAAGCGGACAGGAAAACTGGGACGACATCACTTCAAATTCCGAAGGCTTAATAAGAAAAGTAAAAGAAAGGATTCCAGCCGAAATTGATTCTTCTTCTTGTCACAATTTTTCTATATTAAGGAAGGGCAATATTTACCACGTGGCCTTCCATTGCAGGCTGGATAAGGATATGGCAATTAGGGATGCTCATAGAATTATTTCTGAAACCGAGGATAAAATTAAAGCAGAAATTAAAAGGATTGGCAAAATTTTAATACATGTAGAACCTGGCTAATATTTTTATCTACAAAAAAGCATAGAAAACTGTGCGGAATTTCCGGCTAATGCAGCTTATTGGTCAATTACTATTTCTCCCCCAAAGATAAACAAAATCTTTAGTGGGCAGCCACTAGTAATAATAGAGTGCTCTGTATTTTTTGGAATATATGTAAATTCACTCTGGTCCAAGTTATAAATTTTATCTCCAATTTTTATCTTGCCTTTTCCCGATAAAATATACAAAGCTTCCTCTACATCATGCTTATGGGACATAGAGGTTTTATTTTCCCCAAACTCAACTATTCCCAGGTTTAAGCTTCCAGTTTTTATCTTACCTTGCGGACCGAATGCAAATTTTACCCATCGGTCACTAAAAGTAGTTTTTTTGATATCTGCTTCCCTGAATTTTCTTTCCATATCAGTTATTGCTTTCCATTTCCCTTACATGCTGGTCAATTTCTTTTTTGTTAAAGCCAACAATTATATTGCCATTAATTTCAATTACCGGCACTCCCATCTGGCCTGATTTTTCTATCATCTCTTTTAACTTGCCTTTGTCTTTGCTCACGTCTATTTCTTCAAACTCAATATTTTTGGAGTTCAGGTAATCTTTTGCCCTCCTGCAGTAGGGGCAGGTGATTGTAGAATATATTACTGTCTTGCTCATTTTTTTTACACTTCCTCAACTGCTTTATCTATTTCTTCTTTTTCAAATCCTATTATAATATTTCCACCAATATCTATTACTGGAATGCCCATTTGTCCTGATTTTTTAACCATTTCATCCAGGTATTTTTCATCCTTTGCAATATCTATATTCTTAAATTTTATGCCCTTTGATTTTAGGTAATCTTTTACCCTATTGCAGTATGGACAAGTACTTGTAGAATATACTATTACTTTTTCCATGTTTGGCCACCTCCTGTTGGTATTACCTATTTTATTAAAATATTTCCCTGCCATATAATTTCAGGGAATTTAAAGGTTATAAACTGCTTTTTATTTTATGATTAAAGCATAAATTTTTAAACTTACTCATTTTCAGCCTGCATGCTTTCCAGTACAAGTTGGATTAAATCCCTGACTTTTATCTTTATTTTTTTCTTCCTGCATATTTGTTGGATAGTCCTAACACATTGCTGGCAAGAGGTTACGATTATATCTGCCCCGGTTTCCTTAATTTCCTCTGCTTTCATACCGGCTATTTTACTGGAAAGCTCTGGATCGGAAGCTTCAACATTACCGCCTCCTCCACAGCAGGTGGTTCTTTGTTTATTGTTTGCAAGCTCTACAAACTTTATGCCTGGTATCATTTTAATCAGTTCCCGTGGTTCAGAATAGACTCCTGAACTTCTTCCCAGGTCGCAAGGATCATGGTAGGTAACTGTCTTTTGTATAGGATTTAGCTTAATTTTATTATCTTTGGCTAATTTATATACAAATTGTACCGAATGCATAACCTCAAAATTCATTTTATCCTTTAGGTTATGCTCACCGTAAGTATGCTTCCACATGTGAAAACAGGAAGGACAGGAGGTAACTAGGTATTTTGCTCCAGTAGCATTTATCCTGTCTATGTTATGCTCTGCGAATTCAATAAAGTCTTCCCTGAAGCCTGAAGTTAAAAGTGGGAAACCGCAGCACCATTCTTCATCTCCCAGCAAGCCAAAATCTACTCCTGCTGTTTTAAATATTTGGACAGCAGCCCTGGGGATTTTAAATACTCTGGGAGAAAAAGAGGAGACACAACCCACAAAGTATATGACTTCTGCTTTTTCTTTAATATATTTATGATCAGGGATATCCTGCAATTTATTTATCCAGTCAACCCTGCCTTCATTAGTGTCAAAAGAAACATTTTTAGCTTTTTTTAGCCTGTTTCTTAAGGTTCCCAATATCTCTGGATACTGGTTTTCCCCAGTCAGTATTTCCCGCAATTTTAACCATGTATCCTGAAGCTTTATATTAAGGTGGCAATCAACCTCGCACCGTGAGCATAGAGTACATGAATAGGCGGCAACAGATAATGTTTTTATCTCTTCTTTTGTTAGTTTCCTATTTAAAATTTTAGCAAGGATTCCGAATTCCACATTTAAGGCTTTTTTAAGCTTTTCCATTTTCTTTTTGGGCGATATTGACACATTATTACTGCTTAAAGCAGCAGTGCATAGGTCAAGACAATTGCCGCATCTGGTGCATGCATCAATTTCTGCCAGCTGTTTTACTGTAAACTTGTCCAATTTCATTTTTTAACTCCTTAAACCTTTCCTACTTCTTTTGAATTTAACTTATTGCATACAGCAACAATAGGTCCAAAAACCATATGTGAGTATTTACCATAGGGAATTGTCGTTACAAACAATAATACTGCGCTTACATAAATATAGAATAAGATATGGGTAGCCATGCCCCAGCCGGTATCGATAAAGGAAAGAATGAGGGAGAGTATAAAACCGCCAGGTGCAAATGCCGCAGTAGCAGGACCGGTTCCCATAAAATTAAAATATGCTGCTTCATAAAGAAAACCCAATATTGCAAGTACGGACAGTATTATCCCTGCAGATTTATCCTTCTGCTCTACAGATTTGTATTTATTTTTTAACAGCACATATCTTATAACTGCCAGTAAAGCCCCAAACAGAATTGCAAATTTTGATAGGTCAAGGGCTAAAGCTGTAAACCTGTTTTCAATTGTCCCAAATACCTTTATAAACCAGCTTGCCTCTTCCGTTATTGGGCCTCCCCCTGCTGACGCTACGGCAATTAAGTGCAGCAAGGTTAAAATTGCAAAGGCAGATGTACCCAGGAACATAAATATGTGTATAAGCCATTTTAGTATGCTGTCTTTAAAGAGGTTTTTATGCACCATCCCGTCAGAGAAAAAGCTTTTAAAGACTGCCCTAAATTCCCTGCTGAATATTTTTTTAAAAAATCTGGAAACATAATTAAAAAACTTTTTGCATACAGGAGCATTAGGTTTGTCTTTCTTTGTTGCAGGGTCAGAACCTCTTAGCCAGATAGAAATCCGGTAAAAATACCCGAATAAAAAAAATAAAACAAATATTCCAAAGATTGACCATAGATAGATATGGTTTAAAGCCATTTAACCCCCCTGCTGTTTTGCATATAGTTTCTTAACTTATGTTACAATTGATTTTAAATTATAACAAAATAAATTTTATATGTTTCAAAGAATTTATTTTAATAATTTGATTATGCCCCTAATTTTTTTACAATTTTAGAGCAATTTTTGTTATAATCTTCTCTAAAGTATTTGTAACTTAAATCTGGAGTTATTTCGTGCGGATAAAAGAATTGCCAAAATATGATCTAAAAGAGCATGAACAGGAAAAGCTGGAGGAGGTACTTTCTAAATACAGAGGGAACAACCACGCAGTGGTTCCAGCTCTAAGAGAAATACAGCAGTCAGTAGGTTTTTTGCCGGTTGATGTCCAGAGAAGGGTAGCTAGGGGATTAAATGTCCCAGAAAAGGTTGTTTATGGAGTGGTTACTTTTTATTCATTCTTTTCAATGGTACCTAAGGGAAAATATGATATCAGGGTATGTATGGGAACGGCCTGTTTTGTCAAAGGCGGGAAGCAGATTACCGAGAATATCAGCAAGGGCCTCCAGATAGAGCCAGGACAGACTACCCCTGATAGGAAATATTCCCTGCAGGTCAATAGATGTGTGGGGGCCTGCGGCATAGCTCCTGTAATTATCATAAACGATAAGGTATACAAAAAAGTAGATCCCGATACAGTAATGGATATAGTAAATTCTCTGTAATGATTTATCTCTGAAATAAGATAAAAAAGAAGCAGTAATTACATAATATGAGTATAGATAATAAAAAGATAAGCGACCTTAAAACACTAGAAAGCATATCAAGGTCTCTTGCCAGCAACGCTGAAGGCAAGACAGTGGTGTCACTATGTTCCGGGACTGGCTGCAAAGCTGCCGGATCAGATGATGTGTTCAAGGTATTAAGGGAGGAAGTCAATAAATACTCATCTAAATCAGGAAAAGAGATAATAATTAGAAGGACCGGCTGCCATGGCTTCTGTGAGCGGGGGCCCCTTATAATCTTCTTTCCCCATGAGATATGTTATCTTGGGGCCACAGAGGAAGATATAGCGGAAATTGTAAAAGAGACACTTGACGGCAATATTGTAGAGAGGTTGCTTTATAAGATAGATGAGAAACAGCTTATTAAAAAAGAATTCGAGATACCATTCTATAAATATCAGAAAAGAATACTGTTGGGAAATAATTCCAGGATAGATTCAAAGAGCATAGATGATTATATAATGTACGGGGGTTATAAAGGGTTGGCAAAAGCTCTGACTCATATGTCACCTGTGGAAGTCCTAGAGGAAGTGAAAGACTCGGGACTACGGGGAAGAGGAGGCGGAGGCTTTTCCACCGGACTTAAATGGGAAATAACCAGAAAAGCGGCAGGTTCGCTCAAGTATATGATAGTGAATGCTGACGAGGGGGACCCCGGAGCATATATGGACCGAAGTTTACTTGAAGGAACCCCCCACAGTGTGCTAGAGGGGCTTATTATAGCTGCTTATGCCATAGGAGCCAGCAGAGGTTATATATATGTAAGACAGGAATATCCCCTGGCAGTTGAAAATGTAAAAGCTGCCATAGAAAGCGCAAAGAAATACGGATTCCTCGGCACTAATATACTTAGTTCGGGTTTTGATTTTGAGATAATAGTATATCAGGGGGCGGGCGCTTTTGTCTGTGGTGAGGAGACAGCTCTGCTCAAGTCTATTGAAGGTGAGAGGGGAATGCCCAAATCTAAGCCGCCCTTTCCGGCAAATGAAGGGCTTTTTGGGAAAGCTACCTGTATAAACAATGTAGAGACTTATGCAAATGTACCTTACATCATCGACCAGGGTGCAGAGGTCTTTTCCAGTGTGGGCACCGAGACCAGCAAGGGGACAAAGATATTCGCCCTTACCGGGGCGATTAATAATACCGGTTTGGTCGAAGTACCAATGGGGATGTCTTTGAGGGATATAGTATTTAAAATTGGTGGAGGCATTAAAGGCGGAAAAAAGATTAAAGCAGTACAGCTCGGCGGTCCTTCTGGTGGATGTATACCTGAAAATCACCTTGATGTTCCAATAGATTACGAGGAAGTCAAGAAGCTAGGTTCAATGATGGGCTCGGGTGGCATGATTGTACTTGATGAGGATACGTGCATGGTGGACCTTGCCAGGTTTTTTATGGATTTTATCCAGGATGAATCCTGTGGCCAATGTGTGCCTTGCAGGATTGGGACCAGGAGAATGCTTGAGATTCTTCAGAGGATCACAGAAGGCCAGGGAGAAAAGGGAGATATAGAAAAGCTTGAAGAATTGGGCCATATGATAAAAGAAGCCTCACTCTGCGGGTTGGGGAAAACTGCCCCTAATCCTGTACTTTCCACCATTAAATATTTTAGGGAAGATTATGAAGAACATATAGAGACTAAGAAATCTTGTAAGAGGTTGCACCGAAAAGGAAAAATTAGAAGAGTTTGATTATCCTAAAAAGTCTATTATAAATTTTATGCCCAAATAAAACAGGAAAAGTGCGCAAATAACAAGTATTGTTTTATACACCTTTTGGTTGAAAAATCTTTTACCGCTGGTAATCAAAAATCCTATAAACATGAACCATATAAAATCCGCACTAATGTGCCCAAAGAAAAAAGAGCTTACCCCTATAATATTAAATTTAACGCTTTTAATCATAAAGGCCGCACCAATGCTTACCCACCAGATATACCAGTAAGGGTTTATGAGACTAACCACAGCCCCTTTTAGCATGAAATTAAATGAATACTTCCTGTCAATGTTTATCTTGCCCAGGGAAGGATTGAGGTTGAGCTTAATTTTCTTTTTAAACACTGAATAAATTAGGTCTGCTCCTAAATACAGTAAAAACAATCCTCCCAGCATGCCAATGATTTTCATTACTAGCTGGTTATCTAGGTATTGGAGTATTCCAAAAAAAAAGCTGACTACCACCACTAGCTCCAGTATTGAATGGCCCAGGGATATAAAAAAAGAAGACCAGAAGCCTTTCTGGGCTACGCTTGATATGGTAAGGGTAAGCATGGGGCCTGGAACTAGGGCACCGGAAAATCCTACTATCATGGATCCTAGGAATATTTCTATGATTTCGGCCATTATCCAAGTACCACTTTGTTTTTAAGTTTTCCTATGCCTTCTATCTCGCAGGTAACTTCATCACCTGCTTTAAGCAAGCCCTTATTTTTTGCAAATAGTCCCACCCCTGCTGGCGTACCTGTTGCTATAAGGTCTCCAGGCTTTAAAGTTATAGAAGTGGATATATAGGATATCAGTTTCCTGATGCTAAAAATCATACCGGAAGTATTGGAATTTTGCCTTATTTTCCCATTTACATATGACTTGAGGTTTAGGTTCTGGGGATCTTTAATGCTTTCTTTTAATACAATTTTAGACCCAATTGGCCCAAAACTATCAAAGCTTTTGGCCCTATACCATTGGGATTCATTTTTTTGTATATCCCTGGCAGTTACATCATTTATAATAGTATAGCCATAAATGAAATCCATAACTTCTTTTTGGGATATTTTTCTCGCTTCCTTCCCCATTATAATGGCAAGCTCCACTTCATAGTCAAGCTCTTTTACTTCTTTGGGATATATTATGTTTTGCCCATCTTTTATAATACAACTGTTTGCTTTAGAAAATAGCACAGGTTTATCAGGGAACCGCCCGTCCTGTTCATTTATATGTGATTTGTAGTTCATCCCCACGCAAATTATTTTGCCAGGCATGTAAGTCTTTATGTCTAGCTCTTTTAACATTTATACTCCAATCTTTAATTAGAAAAATATACCTTCATATTTTAAAATTAATCTTGTAATATTAAAATGCAAAAAATTATATTTTTCTAAAGGGAGTGCTTAAATTTGAGGTTTGTGGACTACAAATGTAAGGATTGCGGTGAAATTACAGAGATAGTATTAAGGGGGCAGTCCGATAATATAATGTGTGGAAATTGTAATAGTGATAATATGGTTAAAATATTTTCCTCAATAACATGTAAAGGAGCCAAGCAGGATTGTTCAGGTAACTGTTCCGGATGTTCTGGTTGCAGCTAATCATTATTTAATATAGTGTTTTTAAAACAAATAGAACTTAAAAATTTCAGAAATTACAGGAAAGTTAAGCTAAATTTTGAAAAAGGAACCATACTTGTAATTGGAGATAACGGCCAGGGCAAAACCAACTTATTGGAGTCAATCTACTACCTTTCAAGCGGAAAATCACATAGAGCGGCAAGCCAACTGGAGCTTATAAATTGGAATAGCAGCTATTTTTTAATCAGAGCAAGGGCAGCAAATAATGAGGAAAGACTTGTAGAGGTACAGCTAAGTGAGGATAGCAGTTTAAAGGTAAGAGTAGACAAGATTTATCAGAAAAGGAAATCAGATTTTACTAATATCATCCCTTCTGTAATATTTAACCCTGATGATCTCCGCCTTATTAAAAGAGGACCTTCCAATAGGAGGGATTTTATAGATGAGATACTGGAGAAAACAGAAAAAGGCTATACGGGCTTGAGGGCTCAATACTTAAAAATTTTAAGCCAGAGAAACAGCCTGGTAAAGAGCATGTCAAAGAAGCCTAAAATAGGCAGTTCTACTTTTGATGTATGGAATGAAAAATTAGCAAAGTATGGGACAGAGGTAATTAATGCCAGGCTAAAATTGTTGGAGACCATTGATAGCAGGTTTATAGAGCTTATGGGCTACTTTTTCAAAGCCAACAGGGCAGAGTTACAATATATACCCAGCTGGAACAGAAAACAAAAAAAACCGCTAAAAAAGGGGTTAGAAGTTCTTTCAACGTTTGAAAGAAACCTGGAGGCCAATATAAGCAGGGACCTTAATTTAAAGACCACTACAGTAGGGCCCCACAGAGATGATTTATTTATTAAACTTGGAGGAAGGGATATCAGGACTTTTGGTTCACAAGGGCAGCAAAGGATAGCAGCGCTCTGCCTTAAATTGTGTGAATTGTTTCTGCTAAAAGAAAAGCTGGGCAAAGATCCCTTATTTTTACTTGATGATGTGCTTTCAGAACTGGACATGAAAAGAAAAAAACTACTTATAAGCCTTTTGGGCAATAAATTCCAGACCTTTATAACCACTACAAACCTCAGTTACATTAAAGAGCTTGACATAGATATAAGCAAGAGTTACAGAATTGAGGAAGGAAATTTGTTTGAAACTGGCAGCTTTTAGAAATTTAAATAGCTCCCTAATTATGTTATTATAATTGTAACTTCGTTGAAACTAAAATAAATTGCAGTAAACTGCCTTAACCTTGAGGAAAATAACTTAAATGGATGAAATAGAAAATATAGGGGACATATTGGGCAAGCTGGTAAAAGACCTCAATATGGACAAAAAAATGAAGGTCTTTAAGATTTTTAACCATTGGGAAGATATTGTAGGCCAGCAAATAGCTGAAAAATCAAAACCTGAGAAATTAAAGGATGGAATCCTCTTTGTTTCAGTTGCTTCTTCTACCTGGGCAAATGAGCTTAACCTCATGTCTCAACAGCTGATTTTAAAGGTAAATTCTTTTACGGGTTTAAAGGTTATTAAGGATATAAGGTTTAAAGCAAATATGTAGCCTTTTCTTACTTTTTCTAAAATTTATTTCAAAATATGTTATAATAATATACAAAATTAAATAATACCCGGACAATAGATATGGTTACCTTAAGGGGTAATAAGTATTATGCGTACTTTAGAAAAAAAAGGGTACTTGTTGCCCTTTATTTGTGTTAAAAAATTTTTTTAAGAGGTGTTGTTTTTGGAAAAGTCAAATTATGATGCAAAAGATATCACAGTTCTTGAAGGGCTTACTGCAGTAAGGAAAAGACCAAGTATGTATATAGGGTCTACTGGCTCCAGAGGGCTGCACCACCTTATATACGAAGTTATAGATAATAGCATTGATGAAGCAATGGCAGGATATTGTGATAATGTTCTGGTGGTAATAGAGAAGGACAGTTCTGTAACGGTTATAGATAACGGCAGAGGAATTCCGGTAAAAAAAGTTGCAAAATATAATATGACAGCTGTAGAGGTAGTTCTTACCAAATTACATGCCGGCGGAAAGTTTGGTGGCGAAGGATATAAAGTTTCAGGTGGACTCCATGGTGTGGGTGTTTCTGTAGTTAATGCCCTTTCAGAAAAGCTAAATATTGAAGTAAGAAGAGATGGATATGTGTTTAGGCAGGAATATAGGAGAGGCAGACCATTAGGCGAGCTTAAAAAAATAGAAAAGACAAAAAGCCATGGAACTGCCATTACTTTTTATCCGGATAGGAAAATTTTTGAAGAAGTGGATTACAAGTATGAAATTCTTGCCAGCAGGATGAGGGAGATGGCTTTTTTAAATAAAGGGCTAAAAATCACTTTGCTGGATAGGAGACCAGAGGAGGAAAAAAAAGAAAGTTTTCAATATGAGGGCGGCATTGTAGATTTTGTTAAGTATCTTTGTGAAAAAAAAGACGTATTGCATAAAAAAATAATTTATATTGCGAATTCAGAGGAAGACCATGAAGTAGAAATAGCTATGCAGTATAGCGATGGATATAGCGAAAGTATTTTCTCTTTTGCTAATAATATAAATACCACTGAAGGCGGAGCCCACTTGAGCGGATTTAAGGGTGCGCTAACCCGGACCATTAATGATTATGCACGGTCTAATAATATACTAAAGGAAAAGGATGCAAATTTTCTAGGCGAAGATATACGTGAAGGCTTAACTGCAATTCTTAGCGTGAAGTTAAAGGATCCCCAATTTGAGGGCCAGACCAAGACAAAGCTGGGAAATAGCGAGATTAAAGGATTTGTAGAGTCTACAGTTAATGCTAGGCTTGCAGAATTTTTGGAGGAAAACCCTTCAATTGGAAAAACAATTGTAAAGAAGTGCATGGAGGCAGCCAGAGCAAGAAGCGCTGCCAAGAAGGCAAGGGATTTAACCAGAAAGAAATCTTTGCTGGAAAATAGTTCTTTACCGGGAAAGCTTGCTGATTGCTCTGTAACCGATCCCCAATTCTGCGAATTATTCTTAGTTGAGGGTGATTCTGCCGGGGGCAGTGCAAAACAGGCCAGAGATAGAAGATTCCAGGCAATTCTTCCGCTTAGGGGGAAAATATTAAATGTAGAGAAAGCAAGGCTTAATAAAATCTTAAATAGCGTAGAGATACAAGCTATAATTACTGCCATGGGGACAGGTATAGATGAGGAATTTGATATTAAGAATGCTAGGTATAATAAATTAATAATAATGACAGATGCAGATGTTGACGGTGCTCATATAAGAACTCTGATACTGACATTTCTTTATAGGTATATGCCAAAATTGGTGGAAGAAGGCTATGTTTATATAGCGCAGCCACCCCTTTACCAGGTTAAAAACAAAAAGGAAGTTTTTTATGCCTATACTGACTCTGAGCTGAAAAAAATTAGAAAAAAGCTAAAGGGGCAAAAATTAGGAGTGCAACAATACAAAGGCCTAGGGGAAATGGATCCTGAACAGCTCTGGGAGACTACCATGAATCCTGAAACCAGGACGCTGTTAAAAGTTGAAATTGAAGATGCTTTGATTGCCGATGATACTTTTTCAACTTTAATGGGCAGCAAGGTAGAGCCCAGAAGGGAATTTATTCAGAAAAATGCAAAAGATGTATCTTTTATTGATGTCTAGAAGGCGGCACGATTATGGTATTTGAACTAAGGGGAAAAGTTAAAAATGTTGAAATAGAATCTGAAATGCAGGATTCCTACCTTAATTATGCAATGAGTGTAATTATTGGACGGGCTTTGCCCGATGTGAGGGATGGGTTAAAGCCAGTTCACAGAAGAATATTGTATGCAATGAATGATATGGGTATGACCCATACTTCTGCCTATAAGAAGTCGGCAAGAATTGTTGGTGAGGTTCTTGGTAAATATCACCCCCATGGGGATACTGCTGTTTACGATTCCATGGTGAGAATGGCACAGATATTTTCACAACGATACCCATTAATAGATGGTCATGGAAATTTTGGTTCTGTGGATGGAGACAGTGCTGCTGCCATGAGGTATACAGAAGCAAGGCTGTCAAGAATTGCAGAAGAAATACTGACTGATATTGATAAAAATACTATAAATTTTGTAGACAATTTTGACAATTCTTTAAAAGAACCGGAAGTTTTACCAGCTAAATTCCCCAATCTGCTGGTAAATGGTTCTTCGGGAATTGCTGTAGGAATGGCTACAAATATACCTCCTCATAACCTGAGGGAAGTTGTTGATGCCATTATTTATTATATAGATCATCCCAAAGCCTCTGTAAAAGACCTGATGAAGAAGATAAAAGGCCCTGATTTTCCAACTGGTGGAATAATTATGGGAATGGACGGAATAGTTCAAGCTTATAAAAATGGCAGGGGAAGAGTAGTAATGAGGGGCCGGGTACATCTAGAGCAAATAAAGAAAAGAAAGCCCCAAGTAATAATCAGCGAGTTGCCTTATCAGGTAAATAAGGCAAAGTTAATTGGAAAAATTGCAGACCTAGTTAGAGCAAAAAAAATTGAAGGTATCAGTGACTTAAGGGATGAATCAGACAAAAGCGGGATGAGGGTTGTAATTGAGGTAAAAAGAGATGTTGAACCTAATGTAATTATAAACCACCTTTACAAGAATACTCAACTCGAAGAGACTTTCGGCGTGATTATTATTGCCTTGGTTAATGGGGTACCAAAGACTTTAAACCTAATTAATCTAATTGATGAATATAAAAAACATAGATATGAAGTTGTTGTAAAAAGGACTAAATACGAGCTTAAAAAAGCTGAAGATAGAGCCCATATACTTGAAGGCTTGCTTGTTGCCCTGGACAATCTTGATGCTGTTATTAAAACTATCAGATCTTCTAAAGATGTACCAACTGCAAAGAGAAGATTGGTTAAGAATTTTGATTTAACTCCTATACAGGCACAGGCCATACTTGACATGAAGCTACAAAGGTTAACCGGTCTTGAAATGGATAAGGTAAAAAAAGAGCACCGGGAAATAGTTAAAAAAATTAAAGGATTAAAAAAGCTTTTAGGAAGTGATGAGCTAATATATGATGTAATTAAAGATGAACTATTAGACATAAAGAAGAAATACGGAGATGACAGGAGAACAGATATTACTTCTAAAACTTCTGATATTGAATTAGAAGATTTAATACCGGAAGAGGAGAATGTAATTTCTGTAACTCATTCGGGTTATATAAAAAGGGTTCCGGTTACAACTTACAGGAAGCAGAGAAGGGGCGGCAGGGGAGTAAGCGGAATGAACCTTAAAGAGGATGACTTTGTTGAGCATTTGTTTATATCTTCTACCCATCACTATATTATGTTCTTTTCTAATTATGGAAAAGTATACAGGCTGAAAGTGCACGAGCTACCTACAGGTAGCAGGGCGTCTAAGGGGAAGGCAATAGTAAATATCCTGCCTTTCAGGTCCGGGGAAAAAGTAAGGGCAATTATCGCAGTAAAAGAATACAATGAGGATGAGTACCTGATAATGGCTACCCGCAAGGGACTAGTTAAAAAAACTAAGATTACTGCATATGATTCTTCAAGAAAAGACGGAATTATAGCTATTAATATCAAAAAAGGTGATGAACTTATAAAGGTAGAAAAGTCAAATGGAAAAGATGAAATTGTCATGGTATCAAGAAAAGGAAAAGCCATACGTTTTAGTGAAAAAGATTGTAGACCAATGGGAAGGACTGCTAGTGGAGTAAAAGGCATGTCCCTGTCTAAGGGAGATGAAGTCCTGACCATGATAGTTATTAAAGATATAGATGCTGATCTTTTTGTATTAACTGAAAATGGATATGGGAAAAGGACTCCTCTTTCAAAATATAAACAACAAAACAGGGGTGGCCTTGGCATGATCACCATAAAAATGAATGAAAAGAAAGGCTGGCTAGTAGGGGCAGGAATAGTGAAAGAAGGACAGGATATAATGATAATTTCTACCAATGGCATATTAATTAGAATGAGGGTGGACTCCATTTCTAAGATGGGCAGGGCTACCCAGGGTGTTAGGGTTATGAACTTGGATAAAAGCCATAAAATTGCATCATTCGGTATTGTTGCATCGGAAACTTAATTTTATTTTTATTTATATTTTTTATATAAATTGTTATTATGATTAAAAATTGACAAAAGAAAAGGAGGCAAAATGCCTGAAGAGAACAAACCTGAAGTTCATCCGGATTTCAAAAAAGAGAGTTCCACTAACATGGAGCCAAATATAGCGGTTTTAATATCGCATATTGGTTTTGTAGTGGGAGCTGGCTGGCTGTCTGGCCTGATTATTTACCTGCTGGAAAAGAAGAATTATTTTGTTAAATTCCATGCCATGCAGTCTTTGATTATTGGAATCGCAGAAGTTATTGGTTATATTTTAGCTTCTATCTTAACCGTGGTTGTAATTGGCGTTGCTTGTTATCCTATCATATGGATTGCGGCACTAGTTATCAGGATAATCATTGTTATGAAAGCCAATCAAGGCGAATTATATAAGTTTCCGTGGATTGGCGGCTTAGCTGAGAAATATACCAAAATGTAAGGTTAATATTACAAAAAAAAGGATTTAAAAATGGCAGTTGAAAGAAAAACTCTTAGGAGTATTAGCGAACTTTCTATATTTAAATATCTGCTTGTATTTTACCTTATATTCTTTATCCTTTCCCTTATAGTGACGGGGATAGTATTCTTAATTGCCTGGTTGGGATTTGCATCAACTGGAACCAGCTTGACTGATCTGGCCCAGAATTTCGGGATTAATATGGAATGGATTCCGGGGGGCGGGGCCATAGGCTTGGTGTTGTTTATAATAGGAGGATTGATTGGTTCGGTGTTTTATGCAGCTATTGGCACCCTGGCCATGTGGATTATAAATATTATCTTTAGGATAAGTGGAGGAATAGAATTAAGGTTCATTCAGCCTAAATCAGGCGAATAAAGTTTGGCGGAGCCACTAGAGGCCACCTTGACAAATAAAAGTTAAACTGTTACTTTGTGCTCTGTCAAAAATGGTGGAGGGCCTATAGCTCAGATGGTTAGAGCGCATCCCTGATAAGGATGAGGCCTCTGGTTCGAGTCCAGATAGGCCCACCATTTTTTTAAATACCTTCCAAAAGGTATTTATTTTTTTATGGGGGTGTAGCTCAGATGGGAGAGCGCCTGCCTTGCAAGCAGGAGGTCAGCGGTTCGATCCCGCTCATCTCCACCAAAATGCAAAAAGATATTTCCTAAAGAGTATACCTATCAAACTGTGTTCAAATAGTTATAGACATAATTTTAATGATTTGGTATATTTTAAAACTGAACTTGGGGGTGTAGCTCAGATGGGAGAGCGCCTGCCTTGCAAGCAGGAGGTCAGCGGT
>CAYREF010000011.1:0-20065 GCA_964423265.1 uncultured Actinomycetota bacterium | reverse complement strand
TCGATCCCGCTCATCTCCACCAATTTTTTTACTCATTTTTTAACAATTTAGGTAAAATTTAGCTTGTATTCTAAATAATTTTATTTAGTGCTGCGGATATTTCAATAAGTATCTAAAAGTTAATCTGGAGCCAAATATTGATTGCAAATGCCGGCTAAGAGGTACTTAAATGTCTTCATTAGTTAAAAGGCTTATGATATTATTATTACCTAATATCAATTAAATAAATTTTTATGTCCAGAGTTTGGTTAGAAGCATTCTTAGGTAAATTAGGCGACTACGTTATATATTACATATCCCGGTATTACATTTATATAATACCAGTTATTATCCTGTATGGTATTTTTCTGGCTATTTCTTCTTATAACTTTAAAAGGATTGAAAAAAGGATAGACTCAGAAATAGTAAGCCAGGCTAGGGAAATTTTGGGGGAAAATCCAGAAGTAAGTTATGTCACCTTGGTAGAAAAAATGGAAATTCCCTGGGAAGATATCGTAGATGACTATTCCTTTTTTCCTTTTATAGCCAGGGAGGCCGATCTCTGGGTTAGAAGAGCTTTTCCAGATAATGCCAGGAAAATTATTCTAAAAAATAGCAGTAAAATAAAAGCAATCCTTAAAAGGTCTGGTATATATTTAGATGATAAAAAAGGCGGAATAAGGGAAAATTTTTATCTGGACCTGGTGCATAGGATAACCAGAAAGGGCAACTAGCTATTATAAAAATAGGTTTAGTATCGGCTTTAATATCTGTAGTAATATCCAAAAAACCAGGTTTGCCCCACTTCCAATGCTAGAGACTTTGCTAAAACCTTCAGGTATTTCAATATTGCTTTCCATTATTATATTTGTGTAAAGGTCTGCCATTCCGGTGCAGATCCACAAGATAACGGGTATAAATATAAGGGCTGATATAGAACTTCTAAAAACATCTCCCCTGGAAGGCGCAATAGCCCAGATGAGTATGAAAGGGATAAAAATCAAGTCTGTGCTTGGCAATAACCTATTGCCTGGAAGCAAAGTGGCAATATAAACGGTAAGCGGTATCATTACCAGGGATAAACCAATTACAGAGGGGTGCCCTGCTATGGCAAGGGTATCAACGCCTATATATATTTCTCTTTTTGTAATTTTCCTATTTATGGATTGCCTAATATTGTTTACTAAGGGCACTAAACCCCTGACGAGTATATTAAAGGCCCTGGGCAATATTACCATTATAATTGCCAGCCTCAAGCCTGAACCAAATGCAAAAAACAAATCCGGTCTCAGGTTTACCGTGATTGTCTTGTATTTGGTAATTATGCCAATTATAAAGCCTAGTGCAAAGCCAAATACCATTGGCTCCGATAGAAACCCTAGCTTGTACTGTATTTCCTCATAAAAAAGGTGCAATCTTTTAACTTTTGGTATTTTATTTAATATATAGTTTACAAGCTGGGAAATGGGTGCCCAGAAAACTGATTGAGGTTGGGGAGTAGATATTCCTTCCATTCCATAGTATTCATATATGTAAGGCGCATAAATATCTGCAACTACCAGGGTAATTGAGGCCATAATAAGTGAAACCAGTATTCCTATCCATTGGATTTCAGTTATTGAATATATTAGCGAACCAGTAAATAGGAAGATCCAAAAGTTCCACAAATCTATATTAATGGTTCTAGTAAGCCTTAAGAAAAGCATAACTATGTTTAATAAAATTACCGCAATTACTATATGAATAACAATAGGAGAATTAAATGCTATGTATTCTGATGCTTCGAATCCAAGATCAATAACCTGAAAGTCTTTACTGGAATTAATTACTATAGTATTTATTAGGGGCTCAAAAAAATTAACAAATGAAGTAAGCATAATGGCTACCAGCAACAACCCTATAAATACAAAAATGCAATTCTTTAGAATAACCAGGGGATTTTTCCCAGTAAATAGGCTTATTATAAATAGGAGTAAAGGTATTATCAGGACTGGACCCAGCCCTATTATGTATTCAAAAATTTGCTTTACAACCAGCATATATAATCTTTATCTTTTGAATAGTAAATATTATTTAATATAGCAGAATTTCTATTATTATTTAATAGCCTGGGTACAAATACTGGCATAAATATCTTCTTCCATTCCTTAAAGTCCAATTGTCTTTTGGGAACAATTAAAGTTAATATTTGCTTGCTATAGTGCCGGTATGGGGAATTGCAATTTTTCATTTTTACGTCCCCTCTTCATTGATGGGTTTTGATATTAGCCTGCATAAGACTGGGGGTTTAAATAGCCTTGTTTTCATTTTTAAAACCCAGGGTTAAAAATTTTTAATTACAGCATTTTGTTTTGTGTAAAGAAACCAGATATTATAATATGGTAATAATAAAATAAAGGGTAATTGGTAAAAATGACACAGTTTTCTAAATACGGGAATTTATTTGAGAATCTAGAGAAAAATAAAAAAGTAATTATTAGCACATATAATAATTACTTTAGGGAGATATTAAAAAGGGATTTAAGAACAATTGCGGAAAATACAGGCTCAGATTTTATTGACAAAAATAAATTAGAAGTCCTTTTTTATAATAATTTTTATGAGCTGGATATAGAAAAAAAGAAAATTTTAGATAAAGAAAATTACAAACATGTTGATCCTTATACTTCCTCAATCATTCTACATTACCTTCTTAGAGGAGACGGAACACAGGTAAAACATAACTGGATATCTTACCGGGAGCTTCCCAATGGCCTTATATATTCCCAGACCATCCCCAAAGCTATACGGCCCATAATTCTAGAATTTGGAAAAGATGGAAATGCTTTTATAGAAAAAGCAAAAAAAATAGGGGGCAAAGTTGACCCAAATTTTGAATGGGGTATGGTAATTTATCCCCTTGCAAGGGTTCCAGTTCTTTTCATACTTTACCCACAAAGTGAAGAATTTAGCGCTGGTGCCAAGATACTATTTGACGAAAGCATTCCCCATTACCTTGAAACTGATGTGGTAAAGCTCGTAGTGCTCTACACGGTTAAAAAATTAGTGTCATAAAATTATTTTATTATACACAAATGTTATGTATAATAACATATGTTAGAAAGGATAAACTATGCCAGAAATCATATGCTTAGGAGAGGCTTTAATTGATTTTGTAGCAGTAGAGTCCGGCAAAAACCTTAAAGAAGTAGAATCATTTAAAAAAGTTGCAGGAGGAGCTCCGGCTAATGTAGCGGCAGGTGTATCAAAGCTGGGAAAGAGCTCAGCTTTTTTGGGAAGGCTAGGAGATGATGAATTCGGATATTTCCTTAAAAACACCATAGAAGAGACGGGAGTTGATTGTAGCCAGATACAGTTTGACAGGGAAGCAAGAACGGGATTGGCCTTTATCTCACTCCCTACCCCCAATACAAGGGAGTTTCTATTCTACCGGAATCCAAGTGCTGATATGAGACTGGATACAAAAGAGTTTGATGAATCTTTTATAAGAAATACCAAGATTTTTCATTTCGGATCTATTACCTTGATAAGCGAGCCTAGCAGATCTGCTACATTGAAGGCTGCAGAAATTGCAAAAGATTCTGGTGCTATCATATCTTATGATCCCAACCTAAGGCTGAACCTGTGGCCAAATGCTGAAACCGCTAAATTGAGGATGGATACAGCCCTCCCCCTGGTAGATATTGTTAAGGTAAATGATGAAGAGCTAACCTTTTTAACTGGAATTGATGATATAGAGAAGGCAACAGATAAGATTTTATCCAGGGGGCCAGGGCTTTGCCTGGTTACACTAGGAGAGAAAGGAAGCTACTATAAATCAGAAAGGTTATTTGGGAAATTTGATACATTTACTGTAGAATCTGTTGATTCCACGGGATGCGGCGATAGTTATGTATCAAGCATGCTGGTGGCTGTACTGGAAAATGGTTTTAAAAATATAATAACTGGTGAAGAGATTATGCTTTCTACAGTAAGGTTTGCCAGTGCTGCTGCGGCTATAACCTCTACAAAGAAAGGTGTTATATCTTCCCTTCCTACAAAGAGTGAGGTAGAGAATTTTTTATCTAACAAGTAGGAGTAAATAAAATTGGATAATAACCTGTTAAAAATAAAAGTAAGCAAGCTTTATTACCAGCAAAATTTATCCAAGGTTGAGATTGGCAAAAATTTAAGGATTTCCAGATTTAAGGTAGCGCAACTGTTAGAAGAAGCAGTAAGGGAAGGTATTGTAACTATAAATATAAAAGAGCCAGATAATGCCTATATTGATGTAGAAAACAAGCTGGAAGAAAAATTTAAAATCTTTAGGGCATCAGTAGTTGATACATCTGTTGACTATGAAATAACCAAAAAGAATATTGGAAGAGCGGCTGCAAATTGCCTGGCTGATATGGTTTATAATGGAGATACCATTGGAATTGCCTGGGGAACAACAATTTATGAGATGGTTAATGCCTTGCCGGCTAAAATAGATAAAAAAGATATTTCTGTGGTGCAACTAACTGGTGGATTGAATCAGGTAGAGGCAAGATATAATGCAATTGAGCTTAGCAGCAGGCTGGCAAAGGTTTTCAACTGCAGCTGCTACCAACTGTATGCGCCGGCTATTGTGGACAGTGCCCAAACTAAAACCCTCCTTTTTAGTGATAGCAGCATTAAAAAAACCCTGGATATGTGGGAAAAGGTCAATGTTTCAGTGGTAGGTATTGGAAGTGTTAGCCCAAAGCCGTCTACTTTATTATACAGGGAAGGTTTTCTAAGGGAAGAAGATATTAAAAAGATTGTTGAAAATTGTGCAGTTGGGGATATAAATACTTATTTTTATGATATAAATGGAAATAATTGCAGGTCAGAATTAGAGGACAGGACAATTGGCATGAATATAGATCAATTAAAAAGGATAAGATATGTTATTGGAGTTGCCGGGGGAGAATTTAAGGCAAGTGCAATTTACGCTGCTCTTAAGGGCAAAATCATTAATATATTGGTAACTGACTATAGCACTGCCAAAATACTTTTAGAAAAATAAAATGGGGGGCAAAATGGATTTAAAGGTATCTGTAGGACTGTGGTATATGGGCAGCGTTGCCGACAGGTTTGTAAAGGAAGGATACCGCGGCCAGGTTGGAATAATAGAGAGAATAAAAAAGGTATCAGAAATAGAAAGCGTAGAAGGAATAGAGCTACACTACCCTACAGAGATAAACGAAGAAAATGTAGATGAAATCAGGAAGGCGCTAAATGAGACAGGGTTAAAGATTGTCCAGTATTGTCCCCACCTGTGGATAAAGCCTGAGTGGAAGTATGGGGCATTTACAAACCCCAATCCCAGGATTAGAAAAGAGTCCATAAAATTTGCCAAGCATGCCATAGATGTGGGAAGAAAATTTTCACCTGAAGTTATGGTTTACTGGCCTGCCCAGGACGGCTATGATTATTTTTTCCAAACAGATTACTCAAAAAGTATAGGCTATATGGCAGAAGCGCTAGCCCAGATTTGCGACTACGCAAAAGAGCAGAAGTTTGCCATAGAATACAAAGCGTTTGAGCCCAGGACCCACATATTTTTAGGAAGAGTAGGAGAAGTATTAACCATAATTAATGAAATAGGAAAGCCGAACCTTGGGGTAAACATAGATATAGGCCATGCCCTAATAGTTAAGGAAAATATATCTGAATCCCTTGCCCTCATACAAAGATATGATAAATTATTCCATACCCACTGGAATGATAACCATACCGTCTTTGATGATGATATAATTGTGGGCAGTGTTAATTTCTGGCAAACCCTTGAGTTTACTTACTGGCTCTATAAAAGTGGTTATAATGGTTGGCATGGACTTGACCTTTTCCCCTACCGGGAGGACCCTAGCCAAATAGTAAGGCAGAGTATAGATAATATTAAGTTCTTCTACAAAATGGCAAAGGCAATAGACGGTTATGACATTGAAGATATTTTCCATAGTTCTGATCCGGTTAAAATGAACCAGGTCTTAAGGGAAATACTTAAAAAAGGAATAGATAATTATTGATTATCATTTGTTAAAATTTATTACATATGATATTATTGAAAAACAATGGTTATCAATAATATAAAAAAAATAGAAAAATTAGCTAATGTGGCACGCCAAAATATTATAAAAGTAACCACTGAAGTCGAAGGCGGCCATTTAGCAGGTTCCTTGTCTTGTATAGATATATTGGTTGTGCTTTATTTTAAAATACTAAATCATAATCCCAGGAAACCTGATTGGGAAGAAAGGGACAGGTTTGTGTTAAGCAAGGGCCATGCAGCACCGGCATTTTATACAGTACTGGCAATGAGCGGTTATTTTCCTGAAGAAGAACTTTATACCTTGAGAAAAATAAATTCTAGGCTTCAAGGACATCCTGATTCCAAGAAATTACCGGGAATTGAAATATCTACCGGCTCGCTAGGCCAGGGCTTATCAACAGCAGTGGGAATGGCTCTTGGTTATAAATATGATAAAAAAAGTGGAAAGATTTATTGCTTGGTTGGGGATGGGGAGTGTGATGAAGGACAAATATGGGAAGCTGCTATGTTTGCATCCAGCAATGATCTTAAAAATATTACGGCAGTAATTGACAGAAACAGGTACCAGATTGATGGAAAAACAGAAAAGGTGGTAAAGCTGGAGCCTTTTGCCAGCAAATGGAATAGTTTTGGATGGGAAACCAAGGAAATAGACGGCCATAACTTAGAAGAAATCCAGGAAGCCTTACAAGAGTCTAGGGGTAGAAGGGTAGCTATTATAGCACATACAATTAAAGGTAAGGGCATATCTTTTTTGGAAAATAACAATAAATATCATTCTAAGCCCTGCTACAGGGAAGACTGCATCCGGGCTATTGATGAGCTAAGCAAAAAATTAGAACTTATATAATCAATTATGGATTTAAAATCTACAAGAGATGTATACGGTGAAGTTCTGGTAGAGCTAGGTAAAGAGAGAAATGATTTATTTGTTATGGATGCGGACCTTTCCATGTCTACTAAAACCTGTTTTTTTTCAGAAAAATATCCCGAGAGGTTTTTTGATGCCGGTATTGCTGAACAAAATATGATTGGAATTGCTTCAGGCTTATCAAAAACTGGTAAAATTGTAATAGCTTCTACTTTAGCTGTTTTTGCTCCAGGGAGGGCTTATGACCAGATAAGGAATACCTTAGTCCATTCAAACTGTAATGTAAAAATTGTTGTAACCCACGCTGGATTATCAGTGGGAAAGGATGGATCCTCGCACCAATCAATTGAGGATATTGCTTTGGCCAGGGTAATCCCGGGCTTGAATGTGATTGTACCCTGTGATGCAATTGAAACAAAGGCTGTTATAAGAACAGCAGTAAATACGTTTGGCCCGTTCTATATAAGGTTAGGAAGGCCGGATGTCCCCATTGTTAATAGTGAGGAATATAAGTTTAGGCTTGGGAAGGGGGTTGTGTTGCAGGAAGGCAATGATGTTACTTTAATAGGATGCGGAATTATGGTTTTTGAAATGCTGAAAGCTGCAAAAATTTTGAAAAAGCAAAATATTAGTGCTGAAGTTATAAATATACCTTCTATTAAACCTATTGATAAAGATTTGATAAGGGAGCGGGCAAAAAAGACTGGTGTTGTTTTCACCTGTGAAGAACACAGTATAATTGGGGGTCTTGGGAGTGCAGTGTTAGAGACGCTTGAAGGAGAGAGAGGTATTTCCTTAAAAAGGATTGGCTTGGAGGATACATTCGGGGAATCTGGATTGCCCGGAGAATTATTTGAAAAATATGGGATGTCTGCAGGTAAAATTGTAAACCAAATATTAAAATGCAGGGAAAATGGATATGTCTAATCAAAGTAAAAATATCGGTTTGTTAATTGCTGGCAGCCCCGAAACTGATACGGGGCAAAGAACTTCAACCTTGGCTGAACAAGTAAGCGCTTTGGAAAATATAGAGATAAAAAGCGTTTACAATAATAATAGTGATCAGGCGAAATTAATCCTGGATGAAGCTAAATTAAGTGAAAGTATGGCAACTTCCAATTTGAGAAGATTCCTAGGGTGTAGAGCTGATATGGTAATAGTAACTGAGTCTAATACAGAAAAAGCAGCAGAGGTAATTTTTAGAGCCTTATTTAATAAAATAAATGTAGTTAATATGAATGCTGCCTCAGAAGTCTTGATTGGAGATTACTTTAAAAATTTAGCTGAGAATAGCGGTGTAATATATAGCGTGGGTGCAGGAGACGAGCCTGCAGTTGCCCTAAATTTAATAAATTATTGCCATAAATTAGGACTAGATGTTGTTTGTGCCGGCAAGGGGAAAAACAATCCTTTAAAGCTATATTCTAACCCGGACGATTTTAAACAAAAAGCTACAGAACTGGGGGTTAGCAGGCAGGGCATAACCTCTTTTGTTGATGGAACTAAGACCATGCTGGAGATGGCAATTCTTTCAAATGCATCGGGTATGCCAATAGATAATAGGGGCATGCACGGTCCTAAAATAAACTTAAGGGATTTAGCGAATACTTTAATACCTAAAAATGATGGAGGTATACTGGGCAAAATCCCGGTAATCGATTATGTAATAGGAGATGTGGCTCCAGGTGTATTTGCTATTTTTACCTCCAACCAAAAATCTATAGTAAGGGAATTAAATTATTTAAAAATGGGCAAAGGTCCTTATTTTATTCTTTATACTCCTTATCATTTAGGGAATATAGAAGCACCGCTTTCAATTTATGACATAGCTGTCAATGGCAAACCAACCATAAATGTGAAGAACGGGATAATTACTGAGGTTGCAGCAATTGCTAAGAAAGATATAGCATCTGGGGAAAGATTGGATAGGATAGGGGGATATTGTTTTGCAGGAATTGCTATTGAAAGCGGTAAGGTTAAAGAAAATAAATACTTGCCCCTGGCTTTAGCTGAAAACAGTGTGGCTGAGAAGGATATAAAGAAAGGTAGCATATTAAGCTTTGGAGATGTTAAGGTTAAAACGGATACTATCTTATATAACCTCTACAGCATCCATAATAAAAACAGATATAAATAGCCTAACCTGTATCTTCTGATATACTACCAAACTGGCTTAAAAACTTTTGTTTAATAGGTTTTCGGATTTTTTAAGCTATTTATATCTTATATTAATTGCTGAGCTACTTAGTAAGTGGCAAGGTTATGTTTCCACTGTATGGGTAAAAATTTTTAAGGGTGGATAATTAAATCCTTTTTGGGGTCAATTTTTTTTTCGGATATTTCAGTCATAAAATTAATATGTTTGTGGGTATCGAGATAAGAAAAATTGACGCCCCCTTCCATTGTACCTGAATGGATAACATTTACCCCTTTTGATTGCAAATAATTTAAAGTGTTATTGTAATCTTCTACTTCCATCTTGAGGTGGTGGATGATTTCGCCAAAACTATTTAAATGATCCATAAATATGGAATTATCCAATGGTTGTATTAACTTAAATTGTATATTTTTTAACCTGCAAAAAGCAGCCTTCATCCTGTAATCTGTTTTTTTATTCCGCCAATAATACTACATGCGTAAGCTTGTAGATGGAGGCGTCCCGCTGAAAGCGGGCAGGCAAAGCCTGAAGAAAGTAAATCCTATGGGCGTAAGCCCATAGAAATTTAGTTAATATTTCCATATTACTAATATTTTCTGGGCCAAATTCCCTTATTTCCCATGGCCCTATTCCAAATTCTTCGTAGTCTTTTATTTTATCCAAAACATTTCTTACCACAATTCCAACTTGGGACACCCCTTTAAAAACAAAATCAAAGTTTTTATCTTTTTCAGGGTACCAGCTGTCAGGTTCCGGCTTTATAAAGTCTTTGGTTACATGTACTATCTCAGTAATAAATGCCAGCTTTTTGGGGGTATCCATATAGTAATACATGTTTTTACCCTCAATACCCAGCTGGTGGCCAGATTGTATGACTTCAATATTTTTTGATTTCAAAAAATCAAGTGTCTCTTTTAAGCCATCAACTTCAAGTTTTAAATGGTGTACTATCCTGCCTTCATATTGATCATAGGATTCTGAATAAATAGAAGGGGTAATAGGCTCCATATATTCGAACCTTATATCACCAATAAAGCGAACTCCCACATTCATGGAGTGACCTTGTTTTTTCCCATGCAGATGCATCTCACTCATGTTTTCAGGGGAAAATTTTAATACATACCATGGGCCGGTGTTATAAATATTGCAAAAATTATCAAGGGTTGCTTTGAGATCTTTAGTTACTGTTCCTACTTGGATTAATTTTAAACATATGCTTTTAGTTAAATTTTTGTAAAAGTAATTTAATTTTTCTAATTACCAGTTTTTGTTTTCTGTGTTGTTAATACAAATCTAATTATCTGCAAGCTAAAAAGATGCTAATTCTGGTTTGTTTGAAATCTTATTTTTTATGCTATATTTATAATGAGTATTTGTTCTACTATTGCACATATGTGCAGAATTATGAATTTTGAAAAAGAAAAATTTTTATCCAAGATAGCTAGACTATATTATTTTTCAAACTTAAACCAGCAACAGATTGCTGATAAGCTGAGCATATCCAGGAGCAAGGTATCAAGATACCTGGATAAGGCCAGGAAAGATAAGGTTGTTGAAATAAAGATAAATTCACCGGTAGAAGCTTATGAAGAGCTGGAGCTTGAGGTTGAAAAAAATATGGCTTAAAGAATGCTTGGTAGTGCCAAGCTATGAGCATAGGACAGAAGTAATAAACCAATTATCCAGGCAGCTTAACAAATTGCTGGAAAGGATAGTAAGCCATGGCGACTATATTGGGATCGGCTGGGGAACTACCCTAAAGGATGTTACTGATAATATGGAATTTAGCAGAAATTATGATGTAGGGGTTATACCGGTAATAGGAGGCCTGGGAAAGATGGGAACTGGAATCTACACCAACTCCATTGCCAGCAGGCTTGCAGATAAGCTTGGAGGTATAAGCTATATTATAAATTCTCCTGCAGTATTGGATAGAAGGGAAGCCAAGGAAGTAATTGAAAACGATAGCAATACTAAAGAGATAGTAGAGCTTTCCAAGAGAGTCAATGTTGCAATTCTGAAAATGGGAGAAATTGGCGGAGACTCTACCCTTTTAAAAAGTGGTAATTTTACCAGGGATGAATTTAATTATCTGGAAAGCCTGGAGGTTGTGGGGGATGTTAATTTAATATTTATTGATAAAAATGGAAACCACATACACAATAGGATTGATGAAAGAATAATCAGGATACCAGTAAAAAGAATAAAGAAAATTGATGTGATTTTAGGAGCGCTCAGGGGTAAAATCATTAACGTGCTCCTGACTGATGAAATTACTGCAAAAGGAATCTTAAGACATTCTATAAAAAGAAAACAATTACAAAATCAAAAATGCATTTGAATCACTTGGCAAAGACAAAAAAATCGACATGCTAAAAAAAATGTACCAGATAAGGTATTTTGAAGAGCAGACTGAGCAATTCATAATAAGGGGGATGATCCATGGCACATGCCACCTGTATGTAGGAGAAGAATCTACTGCTGTTGGATCAATTAGTGCAATAAAGGAAGATGATTACATTACCTCTACCCATAGGGGGCACGGCCATTGCATATCCAAAGGAGCTGACCTTAATTTAATGATAGCCGAGCTTTTAGGCAAGGAAACTGGATATTGTAAGGGCAGGGGCGGATCCATGCATATTGCCGATGTGGAATTAGGAAACCTTGGGGCAAATGGCATTGTAGGGGGGGGAATAGGCATAGCTACTGGCGCTTCCCTTACCTGTAAAATGAAATATGGAAACAAAAAGGTGACTATCTGCTTTTTTGGCGATGGAGCAGCCAACCAGGGAATATTCCACGAATCGGTAAACATGGCTTCGATATGGGATCTTCCCATTATTTATCTATGTGAAAATAATATTTATGGAATGTCTACTCCCACCAGCGATGCTTTTAATATTGACAAAATTTCAGACCGGAAACGCGCTTATGGGATAGATGGCATTAGCATAGACGGAAATGACGTAGTTGAAGTGTTTAACACCGTTTCCCATTTTGCCGACTGGTGCAGGAAAGGGAAAGGCCCTGTATTAATTGAATCAGTAACCTACAGGTGGAAAGGCCATTCCAAAAGTGATGCACAGGTTTACAGGAGCAAAGAAGAAGTAAAATCGTGGATGGAAAAAGATCCCATAAAGAGGTATAAAAAATTACTGTTGGAGAGGAGAATAATAGACGAAGAAGGGGTAAAAGAAGTTGAACAGGAAGTTAAAGAGGAAATTGAGGAATCAGTAAAATTTGCCAAAGAGAGCCCCTTCCCAGATTCCAACAGGGTGGAAGATGATGTATATTTTGTAAAACAATAGCAAAGGAGATTATATAAATGAGAAAAGTAACTTACCTTGAAGCTCTAAGGGAAGCAATGCAGCAGATGATGAGGGAAGATGAAGACGTTTTCCTTATAGGTGAAGATATTGCAGAGTATGGTGGAGCATTTGGTGTAACCGTGGGAATGCTTGAGGAATTCGGCAAGGAAAGAATAAGGAATACTCCCATTTCTGAAGCTGCAATAGTGGGTGTCGGAATAGGGAGCGCAGTGACCGGAATGAGGCCAATTTCAGAAATAATGTTTTCTGACTTTTTGACTATTGCCATGGACCAGATTGTTAACTAGGCGGCAAAAATCAGGTACCAGTTTGGAGGAAAGGCTAAGGTTCCGCTGGTAATAAGGACTCCTGGAGGGGGAGGAACTGGCGCTGCAGAACAGCATTCTCAGAGCCTGGAAGCTCTGGTTGCACACATACCAGGGCTTAAAGTTGTTATGCCTTCATGTCCTTATGATGCAAAGGGCTTGTTAATTTCTGCTGTCTATGACAATAACCCGGTTATCTTTATAGAGCATAAATTGCTTTATAAAAATAAGAAGTATATCCAGGATGTGCCTGAAGAGATGTATAAAATTCCTCTAGGAAAGGCCGATATCAAAAGGGAAGGAAAAGATATAACAATAGTAGCTACTTCCCTGATGGTCCAGAGGTCACTGGAGGTGGCAGAAAAATTAAAAGAAGACGAGGACATAGATTGTGAAGTGGTTGATTTGAGAACCTTAAGGCCCCTTGATATTGATTTAGTTATAGATTCTGTTAAAAAAACAAATAGGCTGGTTTGCATAGAAGAAGCCCCTGTTTTTGGAGGGTTCATGGGAGAAGTAGTTTCCGAAGTTGTAGAAAAAGCCTTTGACTGGCTGGATGCTCCCATACATAGAATTGCTGGCAGAAATTGTCCGGTTCCCTATAGTCTAGTGCTTGAAAAAGAAATGATTCCCAGCCCTGAACGAATTGAAGAAGGAATAAAGAATTTACTTACTAATGCCTAAAAGTGCTAGCATGTCCAAGGAGCTGAAATAGTAATAGTTCTTTTATCTAATTTCTTGTTATGGAGGAAACTGGTATAAATTTTTATATTATAAGGAAGGTTAATTGGAGGTAAAAAAATGGCAAGAATAAATAATATTACAAAAAAAGAGGCAACCAGACTTGCTTTCAAGATTGGTTTTGAGGCTGATGCAAGTAGGTCTAACTGTGCGCAAGGAGCTTTCCATGCAGTATCCTCAGTTCTAGGGATTAAAAATAGCTTAATTTTTAAATGTGTTTCTGCCCTTGAAGGAGGGGGAGCAATAACTACAAAAGGGTCATGCGGAGCTTTTTCAGGAGGATTAGTGGCTTTAAGCTATTTTTTTAGTAGGAATTATAAATTATGGGAACAGGGAGAAACTAACATTAAATCTTCAATTTTAGGGCAGAGGCTATACAAAAAGTTTATATACCAGTTTGACACCATAATTTGTAGCAAAATCCATGAGAAAATACTCGGCAGAACGTTTGATTTGATGGACTTTGAGGATCTGGGCATAAACGAAGATGAATTTAAGGCATTTGAAGATAGTGGTGCACACAAAAAATGTCCTGTAGTTGTGGGTCTTTCTGCTTACTGGACTGTAAAGATTCTGTGGGAAGAAATACATAAAGATGAAGACTTAAAAGGTATTCCTTCCCTTAAAGAAGCAATGAAAAAGATTGAGTAGGTATCTTATATTACAGGTAACACCATAAAGCTTTATCCATTTTATTTGGTTTTTGCGTATATTCAACAGGTTCCCTACCAAAGCATATTCCCATTTTTTCATAAAATGCTATCATTTCTGGGCTTACATGCCTTTGCTTTATTGCCTTATCGGTAGCTATGTAGTCTATAGACCCATTAGTAACCCCTGTAACTGTGACCCCGGTTATATTATTTTTCAAAAGTACAACCGCTGCAGCTCCTGTATCTTTACCAAAATTTGCATCAAGGGCACTGGTGCTTCCGGAACGCACTAAATACCCAAGAACTGTCTCTCTGACGTGGGGAACTTCATTCATCTTTTTGACAAAAAGACCCTGCTCTTTCATAAACTTTACAAATTCAGGATCATTTTCTATCCTTTGGGTAAGTTGTCCCCTTATATATTTTCCTGATCCTGAGAGTTTTTTATGACCGAAAGAGTCAGTGCCCATAGAATCATCAGTTATATTTTTTCCTTTAATGTCAGTTATCCCTTCCGCAGCCACAATAACATATGTGCCTGCCTTATACTCGCTTTTTGCTACCCTCCTGACAAATGTCTGTTTTAAATGTTTGTAGACAATATCAAAGTCCATGGGCACTTCCGGTATAAGTATGCAATCTGCATCTGCTGCTATGCCTCCACGGAATGCAGTATGTCCAGCATAACGGCCAAATACTTCAATTACCATTACCCTGTTGTGGCTTTTACCAGTAGTCTTCAGTTCGTTAATATACTGGGCAATCCTATTAACTGCTGAGTCTCCCCCCACTGAATATGAATGTAAATCCAGGTCCATGGTCTTGGGAACATGTATGCAAGGGATATTATTTTTATTTAAGTCTACTACCACACTTCCTGTATCGTCTCCGCCAGATATAACTAGTGCTCCTATATTATGTTTTTTAAGCCCTTTCATTATTTTCCCGTATTTGTCCTTGTCTTCAATTTTGGCTATTTTAACCCTGGTGTTTCCGGCCTGTGAACCTGCTTCCATGGATGAAATCCTTTCAAGTCTATCCGCATCCATTTGGATTATGTTACCACTCTCATAGAGGTTATATAATCCAGCATATCCATTGGGTATCACATACGCATCAATCCCGTAAGAGATAGCCATGGTGGCAGCACCTTTTATAACAGCATTTAAACCTCCACAATCGCCGCCGCTTGTAATAATACCAATTGCTTTACCATCTAGCATTTAAGCCCTCCTTAAAATATCTAGGTTCCATTTTAAAAAATTTTTGAAATTTTACTGAATTTATAAATATAATACAGATTCTATAAATATTGCAAATTTTTCTACTGCATAATTTCATTTTAGAGTTAAAGTTAAAAATTTTATTCTTTAGAGTTGATGTAGATTTAATATCTTGACATATTATACCTACTGACTATACTCATTACTGGTGAAAGAATATGAATTCAAAAAAGGTAAATATTACCATTCCTGAAAAAAATCTGAAGGAAATAGAGGAGTTCTGCAAGAGCGAAGGGATAAGTAAAAGTTTTCTTGTCCGGGAAGCAGCTTCCCTCTATATTGAAAACATTAAAAAAAAGCAGGAACTCGAGAGAAAAAAAAGAGAAATAGAATGGGCTATAGAGGCCTCAAGAAAGGTTCGGAAGAAGAGCAGGGGTTTTAAGGATGGTAAAAAAGGTTCCCAAATAATAAGGGAATCCCGGGATATGGAACACTAATATGGATATAGTTTTGGATGCTTCGGTTGCAGTCAAATGGTTTAATGATAAAGACGAAGAATATGTTGATTCAGCCCTTTCCATACAAGAAAGGAAGCTGTCAGGGTCTATCGAGATAATAGTACCCGGTCTTTTTTTTCTTGAAGTATTAAATGCCTTTTTAACAAAATCAGAATTTACTAAAGAAGACATTACCACTATTAAAGAGAGTCTTGTAAAGATGAACCTGAAGGTAGTCTACCCTGAATCCATAATCCTTGGAGAAGCAATATGTATTGCTACCACAAATAATCTTACATTCTATGATTCAGTATACATTGCTGTAGCTAGCTCAAATGATGCTATACTCTATACTGAAGACAGGGAAATATTATCTTGTAGCAAAAAATATGACTTTATAGAGCATATCAAAGATTTTTAAGAATTTATTCCCTAGCGGATATACTTGCTATATTTGCTTACCTTATAAGCTATTTACCAGTTCTGTAAAAATACCGGCAAAATAAAAAAGACAGATTATATTTTGCCTCTATTCCGGAAAAATTCGACTCATATTGCAGGCAAAAATATACTTCGACACTCCCTGGGCAATAAGGCTTTAAGCAACCACCTGTTCCGCTAGCTTGCCTTTATATACTCCTTAAATTTTTCCTTAAAGGCAATATTGATTATATTTATCAAAGTTATATCCAGCAAAATCATTAATTTTTTTAGGTATTTTGGTTTTCCATAATCCAGATACTTATTTTAGCTGGTTGGTCTAGAATAATTCCTGATATCGTCTGGGGATTCAGTTTGGAGTTGTATTTTCCGTTTTCTTTTCTTGTGTATGCTACATTTTATCTGGCCAAACTTAGGGCACAGGTATAAAGATACCTTGCCTTTATTATGTATGTTTTTTCTTCTCATATATCCTTTTCCTTTATCTTCTACTACCTCGCTGAATGTTCTTTATATCCCTTTTGTAAATGTTATCCCTAAATCCGTAAAGTATTCTATATCCTCTTGGTCTGTACAGATGCTATAAGGTCATTTGGTCTTCTGAGACTGATTCTTTGACATTTATGTTGGAAGTGGGCCCACTATTTAGGTTATATTTTTTTCAAGGTCTGAAATTAAGGCTATATTTCTGTATTTTAAAGGCAAGGGAAGCCATTTCTTATTTGTTCTGGAGCCTGGACAGCAGGTGAAAAATTTGACTTTTATCCATCGCTTTATATAGCTTTACATAAACATCATAAATTTCATCATAAACTGTGGCATTTTTAGGGCTGGGGTAATATTCCCTGTCAATTTTAACCATGCATTTTACCCCTTCGGTAATGTCTTTAAAGACCCCTGTGCCTGCACCTGCCATAATAGCAGCCCCCAGCACTGCAGCATCTGTAATTTTTAAGGTTTCTACCGGGAGGTTATAAGTATCTGCCTGTATCTGGTTCCAAACCTTGGATTTTGTAGAACCTCCCATTATTCTTACCTTCTTTGGCTTTATTCCCATACTGGAAAAAGCATCCAGTATATCCCTCATCTCGAGGGTTATACCCTCTATAAAAGCTCTTGCCAGGCAGCCCCGGTCATGGGAAAAATTTAATCCCGCCAGGATTCCCTTTGCCTCCGGGTTCCATCTGGGGGCAGCTGCCCCTGCCAGGAAGGGAAGAGATACCAGCCCTTTTGACCCTGCAGGAGTTTTGGCTATCAAGTCGTTTAATAGCTGGTATGCATCTTTTCTGCCTTTGGAAGATATTTCCTTTTCGTATCTACCTATTTCATCCCTGAACCACCTGAATACCCCTGCTGCACCTGCCTGGTGGCCCTCTAGCTGCCACCTTCTCTTTATGGCATGGTTTACTACCATGATTTTACCTGCAGGATCCCTGAATTTTTTATCTGTATATGCATTGGCATTGCCTGCAGTTCCCATTGATATAGAAAGGTATCCATCAAAAACAATACCTGCCCCAACCGCGGCGCTGTTTTGGTCTCCAGCGCCCGTGCATAAAGGCGTACCTTCTTGGAGCCCGCATTTTTCTGTCACCTGCTCCGGTATTTTTCCAATCTGTATAGCTGAAGGGACAGGTTTAGGCAAAAGATTTACATCAATTTTAAAAATATTTAGAAGTTTTTTACTCCACTCCAAATTATTAGTATCCCACAAACCAGAAAAGCCTGAATCAGATACGTCATTGTAATAGCTGTCTGCTCCAAACTGCCTTAGGGTAAAATCCTGTAATTGAACCACCTTACCTACCTTTTCCCATATCTTAGGCTTGTTTTTTCTAAACCACAGGATTTTTGAAAGAAGCCAGGTGGTGTTGTTGGGAAAGCCTGTAATATTGTAATATTCTTTATCTGTAATTATTTCCCTTATTTTTTCTACTTCTCTAAAACTGCGGCTGTCCTGCCAGGATATCATGGGATGCAGCAGCCTTTCTTTATTATCGATAAAAATAGTACAGCTTCTCTGAGAAGAAATAGAAAGTCCCCTGATTTTTCTTTTATGAATAGATGCTTTGCCTATTGCATTCTTTAAACAGGACATTGCAGTTTTAACTAAAAAATAAGGGTCTTGCTCAATCCAGTTTGGTTTTGGATATGAACAAGTATATTCGGTATAGCTGCTGGATACCATGTGCCCAGTTGTATCAAATACCGCGGCTTTGGCCCCGGTTGTACCTATATCTATTCCTGCCAGGTAATTTTTCCCCATCTGCTTATTTATTCTTTTCTTTTCCTACTTCTATTACTGTTTTTATTGCTTTGCTAAAGAAGTCGTAGTTAAGGCTGGCGGTACCCATCCCTACACCATTTATGTTTTTGAGCGATACTATATCTCTTGCAGATTCAAGAGTTACTCCACCACCGTACATAAATACCTGTTTTTGGCCAGTACTAGAACCAAATTCTTTATCTAGCGTATCCCTGAAAAAGTCCAGGACTTCCCGGGTATGGTTAACAGGAGCAGCTTCCGAAGAGCCTATTGCCCAAGCTGGCTCATAAATCAAAATCATTTTATTTATATCCTCTTTTTGTATTCCATCAATATAAGTAAAAAGCTTATCTTTCATTACCGAGTAGTCTTTTTTTTCATCTCTTTCAATTACCAGGAGCACAGGGGTTATGCCATTTCTCAGGCAGGCTTTTGTTTTCTTGTTAATCATTTCCGGGGTTTCTCCTAGATTGTCTATTCTTTCAGGATGGCCGATCAGACAATAGCTTACACCGATTTCTTTTAGCCTTAAAGGGCTTACCTCACCTGTAAAGGAGCCTTTATCTTCCCAGAAACAATCCTGGGCCCCAAGCTTTATGGGGGAATTGCTCTCTTTTAATATTTTGGATATAGGATATAGGGAAAGGAAATCCGGCAATAAGAAAATTTCAGTGTTTAGAGGTTTATCCAAGGTTTCAATGAATTTTACCAGTTTTTTCGTGTAGTCGATGCTTTCTTTCACGCTTAAGTTCATTTTCCAGCCGGCGCATATGTAGTGTTTTCCCATTTTATTTCCTTTCAATTTTTGTTCTTTATAGTATAATTAAAGGAATTGTTATAACATTATAAATTATTATTTAGGTTTTATAAAGTTATGTTTTTTTACTTTCTTCTTTCTTGTTTCATTTCTTATGAACCCATTTTTTATTAACTTTATTAAGATAGGAGGACTAAAATGAATGACAAGGATAAACCGCCAAAACCTCCTGAGTGGATGGGAAAGCTTCCTTTCCCTCCGGACAAGAAAAAGCCTGTTGTCATAAACAAACAAAACACAGAAGAAGTGGCATTTGGTAAAGAAGACCAACCCATAAGAATTGCTGTTTTTGCAGACACAAACAGGCTTTATTTCTCAGAGTATTCCGTAAAGCCAGGGGGGTGGTTTGAGCCGCCAGACATCCATGCAGGAGACGAAGTTTATTATTGCCTAGAAGGAAACCCCACCCTGTTTGATCCTGTAAACGGTGATGTTATTGAGATGGAAGAGGGGGATGCGCTACTTATTCCCAAGGGAGTTTGGCACCAGGCATTTAATTTCGGGGATAAGAATTTCCGCTTAATTACAGTCATTGCTCCAAAGGCTTGGGACAGGGTGGATGTTAAATTTGACCGAGAGCCAAAATACTACAAGGGGGAAGAGTAGATGAGTGGCAATATAAATGATTTAGGAAAATGGCCCCTGGCCGGCCAAAAAGCAAGGGAGAATGGCCGCCTTATACACATACCCAGGGACAAGTGGCTAAAAGTAATACATGGAAAGAAAA
>CAYREF010000010.1:0-46387 GCA_964423265.1 uncultured Actinomycetota bacterium | reverse complement strand
GGACTATCTTTCACTTTTCTGCATACTGGAGAATGCTAAAAAGAGTTTAATATATATATAATGGAAAACAAAGGGAAAGAAGAAAGCCTTGTCTGCCATCTAAAATCCGTAGATCAAGTATTAGATGATCTCCAAACCAGTATTAATGGTTTAAGTAGCGGTGAAGCAAAAAGAAGGCAGGAAAAGTACGGGAAAAACAGGCTGCCCGGGAAAAAACCGGTCAGGCTGTGGAAAGTTATATTAAACCAGCTTAAAAGTCCTCTCATATATATTTTGCTGGCAGCTGGAACAATTTCAGCTGTAATCGGCGAGATAAAGGATACCGTATTCATATTATTTGTAATAATTCTGAATTCAGGACTCGGTGCCTACCAGGAATGGAAGGCTGAAAAAAGTGCCCGGGAACTGGAAAGCTTTCTAAAAAAATATACCCGGGTAAAAAGAGACGGACAGACAAAAAACATAAATACAGAGGAGCTTGTGCCCGGGGATATTGTATTAATTGAATCGGGGGATAAGGTCCCGGCAGACCTTAGATTAGTTAAGGAAAAAAACCTGCAAGTAGATGAAGCAATTTTAACCGGAGAATCCGCTGCGGTTGGCAAGAACACTTCCAGAATGGAAGAAGATGGCCCTACTGGCGATTGTTTTAATATGGCTTTTGCCGGGACTATAGTTACTTCTGGAAGGGGAATGGGAGTGGTGGCCAAAACAGGCCTGGATACAGAGGTTGGAAAGATTGCAGAAGCTGTTTATGCTTCCGAATCAGTTAAGCCGCCGCTGCTGGTGAGAATGGATAGGTTTGCTAAACAGATTGGCCTTATAGTCCTGGGGGCAAGCGTCCTGGTAGCTGTGCTGGCATTGTGGCAGGGGTTTGAATATCTGGAAGTGTTTATGTTTGCAGTTGCTCTTGCTGTATCGGCAATACCTGAAGGCTTGCCTATAGGTATTACGGTGGCCTTATCTATATCCACAAACAGGATGGCCAAAAGGAATGTAATTGTAAGGAAATTAGCAGCAGTGGAAAGCCTGGGAAGCTGCACCCTTATAGCTTCAGATAAAACAGGTACCTTGACCTTAAACAAGCAAACGGTAAGGGAAGTGGTATCAGGGGGAGGAGACAGGTATAAAGTTACTGGTGAAGGCTATAATGGTGAAGGCAAAGTGCTGGATGGAGAAGAAAATGAGGTAAGAGATGATGGCTTGATTGAAGAGATTGCCAGATCAGTAACCATAGATAATGAATCTACTTTGTCCAGAGAAGGCAAGGATTGGAATTATAGCGGAGACCCCATGGAGGTTGCACTACTGGCATTTGCCTATAAAGCCGGATTTAAGCCGGCAGATACAAGGAGGAAGGCTAATGTATTGGGGGAAATACCATTTGAATCAGAGAATAAATTTTCTGCCAAGTTTTATGAGGAGAATAATAAGAAAAAGGTGGCCTTAAAAGGGGCGGCAGAAGTGGTACTTTCCATGTGCAGCAGGGCAAAGGCGGGAAATAAAAAGAAAGAATTAGATGCTGGTTTTATTGAAAACCAGGTAAGGGATTTAACCAATAAAGGTTACCGAGTTCTGGCAGTGGCGGGAGGGGAAATATCCGGCCAAAAAGATTATTCTAATATGGAAAAAGAAGATCTGTCTGATCTGGTATTTCTAGGGTTGATAGGTTTTCTGGATCCGCTAAGACCAGAGGTAAAAGAAGCAGTCACTAAGGCTAAACAGGCTGGTATTAAGGTGGTTATGGTTACAGGGGATCATCCTGAAACCGCCTTGTCAATAGCAAAGGAATTGGGGATTGCCCAGGGAATGGATAATGTTATCAATGGAAGTGATATCAGTGAAGATGCTACCAAGGAAGATAAAGAATTTCTAGAAAAAATTAACGGCGTAAATGTATTTGCCAGAGTCTCTCCTATACAAAAATTACATATTGTTGAGGGTTTAAGGCAAATTGGCAATTTTGTAGCGGTAACCGGTGATGGGGTAAATGATGCACCAGCTCTAAAAAGAGCTGACATCGGGGTGGCAATGGGGTCTGGCACTGATGTAACCAAGGACACTGCTTCCATAATAGTGACCGATGACAGCTTTTCTTCCATAGTGGACGGAGTTGAAGAAGGAAGGTTTGCCTATGATAATGTCAGAAAAGTTACCTATCTTTTAATTTCTACCGGGGCGGCAGAGGTAGTCCTGTTTATAACTTCTTTGCTGGCGGGGCTGCCTATAGCACTGGTAGCAATACAAATATTATGGCTTAATTTGGTTACCAATGGCATCCAGGATATTGCGCTTGCCTTTGAAGGGGGAGAACCTGGGGCAATGCAGAGGAAACCCCGGGGCCCTTCAGAAGGGGTGTTCAACAGGCTGATGGTGGAACAAACTGTAATATCAGGACTAACCATGGCGGGTTTATCAATAGGAACCTGGTTATATTTAATTAATACCGGATGGGAAGTAGGGGCAGCCAGGAACATGCTGCTGCTGCTTATGGTTTTGCTGCAGAATTTCCATGCCTTTAACTGCCGGTCTGAGCGGCAATCAGCATTCAGGGTTCCCCTTAGCAGAAATTACCTGCTGGTCATAGGGGTAGTTGCTGCCCAGGGAATCCATATAGCATCATTGCATATCCCGTTTATGAGGGATTTACTGGGAACCAGTCCGGTTGCTATTGGCCAATGGCTATTGCTTTTTGCCATGGCATCTATAATTATCCTGGTTATGGAGATATATAAGCTGGGCAAAAGAAAAATGGCTGCAGCCTGAATTTATAACCTTTAAAAATTTAGAAGTTGTGGTATGCTATAATATCTAAAAAAAGGAGAGATGGCTGAGTGGCTTAAAGCGCACGCTTGGAAAGCGTGTGGGCGGCGCAAGTTGCCTCGGGGGTTCGAATCCCCCTCTCTCCGCCAGAGCACCCACTTTTTAAGATTAATTTTACATTAATATTAATATATAAATATATAATTAACATGAATATATATTTTATTATTTTATTAGTATTTATGTTATAATAAGATAGTATCTTATATGGAGGATATATATTAATAGGTTTTTAAAAGTTGCCAACTACGGAAAAATTATTTTCCCCTTTTTATTTCTGGTACTGGTACTGGCTGGATTGTTTTTCCTTCAATTGTACAATTACCTGCTTTTCCACAGCCTTATAGAGTCATTTGCCGTGATGGTGGCAGTAAGCATATTTGTCTTTTCATGGAATACAAGGAAATTTATAGACACTGACTTCTTCCTGTTCCTGGGAGTGGGTTTTTTATTTGTAGGGTTGATGGATCTACTGCATACTCTGGCTTACAGCGGAATGGGTGTATTTGGTGCCGGACCAAACCTTGCTACCCAGCTATGGGTACAGGCCAGGTATTTGCAATCCATAACCCTGCTGATGGCCCTAATTTTTGTAAATAAGAAGATAAACAATCATTTAATTTTCTTTTTGTATACTTTAGTTACTGCACTGGGGCTGCTCTCAATTTTTTACTGGGAAAATTTTCCAGTTTGCTTTATAGAAGGTTATGGGTTGACCGCCTTTAAGATAATAAGCGAGTACATAATTGTAATTATTTTTTTCTTCTCTTTAATCCTGCTGCTGGAAAGGTCCAGGATATTCTCAAAGGGTGTAAGAAGGAGCCTGATAGCCTCTACTGTCATAATAATACTGGCTGAGCTTTCCTTTACCCTGTATACTGATGTTTACGGCATTGCCAACATGGTAGGCCATTTTTTTAAAGTGATATCTTTTTACCTGATTTACCAGGCCATTGTAATAAATTGCCTTCTGGAGCCTTATTCCAATATGTTCAGGAGCCTTAAAAAGAGCGAGCATGACTATCGGTTCATTGTAGAAAACCAATCAGAGCTTGTGGACCGGCTGGATGCTGATGGGAAAATTTTATTTGTTAGCCCGTCTTATTGTAGATTTTATGGAAAGAAGGCCAAAGATTTACTGGGTAAAAACTTCCTGGCTGTGGTGGAGGAAAAGGACCGGCAAAAAGTAGAAGAGTCAATAGAAAGGTTAAATTATCCCCCGCATGAGAGCGTATCTATACAGGAAGTAAAAAGGGGAAATGAAACCAGGTGGATTGAGTGGCGCAATAAAGCGGTTTTAGGAAAAGATGGAAAGATTACCTCTATAATAGGGACGGGAAGGGATATAACCAAGCAGAAGAAAGCAGAAGATACGGCAAGATACCTTGCTTTCCATGACCGGCTGACGGGGTTGTATAGCAGGGAATACTTTGATGAAGAGCTAAAAAGGCTGGATACAGTAAGGCAGCTTCCCATAAGTATTATTATAGGTGATGTAAATGGCTTAAAGATTATAAACAATACTTTTGGCAACAGGAGAGGCGATAAGATTCTGTTAAAAATTGCTGGGATTTTTAAGGATAGCTTAAGGGATGAAGACATTGTAGCCAGGTGGGGCGGAGATGAATTTGCTGCCATACTGCCCAGGACTGAAATGAAAAAAGGACTGGAAATAATTGACAGGATAAAGGAGAATTGCCGGACAGACTCTGGCAAGAGCATAGCTTTAAGTATTTCCCTGGGCATTGCTACCAAGGAAGATAAAGGCCAGAGCATAAGTGAAGTTATCAAAAAGGCGGAAGAGAACATGCACAGGGAAAAGCTTGCCAATGGCAAAAGCGCCAGGAGCAGCATAATATCTTCCCTGGTTAAAACCTTGAGGGAGAGGGATTACGAGGCAGAGGAACATGCTGATAGAATAAAAAAAATGTGTATGATATTGGGAAAGAAATTGGAATTGCCCGATACAGAGCTTGTAATCCTCAGTTTGCTTTCCACCCTTCATGATATAGGGAAGTTATCAATTCCTGACCACATTATATTCAAGCCGGGACCCCTTACGGAAAAGGAATGGAAAATAATGGAAAGGCATCCTGAAATAGGGCATAAAATTGCCAATTCCTCAGACGAGCTTGCACCAATTGCTGAGGGGATACTCTCCCACCATGAAAGATGGGATGGAAAAGGTTATCCCAGGGGCATTGAAGGAAGCAGGATACCGGCAGTTGCAAGGATACTGTCAGTAGTGGATGCTTATGATGCCATGACCCATAACAGGCCTTATAGAGGGGCTATGGAGAAGGGGAAGGCCATTAAAGAGCTTAAGAGATGCTCGGGAACCCAGTTTGACCCCAAAGTGGTTAAAGCTTTTTTAGAGTTTTTAAAAGAAAATGGTAGAATATAGGGTGGATGGAAAACAGGGTAAGCATAGACAGGTTAATTAAATCTAATAGAAAAACAGTAAGCCTTGAAGTAACCGGGGAAGGGGAGCTTGTAGTCAGGGCGCCTGTTAATATTAACAAACAGTACCTGGAAAAAGTAATTAAAGAAAAGTCTGGATGGATAATAAAAAAGCAGGGGATTGCCCGGCAAAGGCTTAAAAACTGGAAGCCCAAGAAATTTGTATCCGGAGAAAAATTTTTATACCTGGGAAGATATTATCCCCTTAAGCTGGTAGACAGCGGCAGGAAAAAATTAGAATTCAGCAATGGCTTCTACTTGCTGGCAGGAAAAAGAAAGGATGCAAGGAAGCTGTTTATAAAATGGTACCGGCAAAAGGCAAAAGATTATCTAAGCCAAAAAACAGCCATCATTTCCAGGAAGCTGGATATAGGCTTTAAAAGCATAAGGATTACTTCTGCGGAGAAGAGGTGGGGATCCTGTTCTCCAAAAGGCAGCTTAAATTTTCCCTGGAGGCTGGTAATGGCTCCGGAGAAGGTAATAGAATATGTAATAGTGCATGAGCTTATTCATGTGATAGACAAAAGCCATTCTAGAAAGTTCTGGAACAAAGTGGAAAAAGCTATGCCGGAATATAAGGTGTGCCAGGATTGGCTAAAAAAGAATGGATACAGGTTAACATTATGAACAGGGATAAAATAAAGGGCGGTTTAATTGGATTATGTGTTGGCGATGCCCTGGGGGTGCCAGTTGAGGGCTATAGCCGGAAAGCATTGAAAAAAAATCCTGTGACAGGCATGTCTGGGTATGGCTCCCATAACCAGCCTGCCGGTACCTGGTCTGATGATAGCTCTCTTGCTTTTTGCCTGGCTGAAAGCCTGGCAGCAGGCTTTGACCTGGAGGATATAGCTGATAAATTTGTAAAGTGGCTGTATGAGGGTTACTGGAACCCTTACGGAAATACTTTTGGTATTGGGAGGACTACCTATATCTCTATTTCTAAATTAAAGCAGGGAGCAAGCCCCCTGGATTCCGGAGGGGAGGATGAGGGCAGCAATGGTAATGGCAGCCTGATGCGCATATTGCCGCTTGCCTTTTACTTAAAAGATGAAGCGATGGATAAAAAGATTGAGCTTATCCATAAAGTGAGCGCAATTACCCATGCTCACCCCCGGTCGCTTGTTGCTTGTGCCATATATGTTCAATTTGCAATTGAAGTTATAAGGGGAAATGAACTGGCAGACTCCTATAACAGAGCTATTGAGAAAATAAGGGGATATTATACTGGGGAGCCCTATCTTGGCGAACTTAAAGTATTTAAGCGGATAATGGATGGAAATATAGGAAATTTAAAACAAGAAGAGATAAATTCCAGCGGATATGTGCTGGATACCCTGGAGGCAAGCCTTTGGTGCTTGCTAAATTATAATTCATATGAAGATTCTGTGCTGGCTGCAGTTAACCTGGGCCATGATACTGACACTACGGCAGCAGTTACCGGAGGAATTGCAGGAATTTATTATGGGATGGAGGCTATTCCTGATGTGTGGATAAAAGCTCTGCCCAGAAAAGAAGATATAGTAAAATTAGCAGGCAGGCTTTATGAGAGCATAAGCTGAGATGGAAAAGAAATTACAATATATAATAGATAAGTTAAAAGAGTATTTCAGCCGGGAAGCAGTAGAGGGAATGAAAAGGTATGGTATCAGTCCTAAGAATAATCTGGGCGTATCCATGAAACATATAAAGAAAATAGCTTCTGAATTTAGAAAAGAACACCATATAGCTTTAAAACTATGGGATATGAGGAGACATGAAGCAAGGATAATGGCAAGCATTGTAGATGACTACAGGAAAATTACTGAAAAACAAATGGAGGAGTAGGTACTGAGCTTTGATTCCTGGGATGTTTGTGACCAGGTCTGCAATAAATTGTTCAGGAAAACCGCTATGGCTTATAATAAGGCTAGACAGTGGAGCAGCAGTGAAGAAGAATTTGTAAAAAGGGCAGGTTTGTTCTAATGGCTGTGCTGGCTGTATATGACAAGCAGGAAAAAGATGGGATGTTTATAGAATTTCTTAGAATTGTACAAGAAGAGGTGACTGACGGTAGAAACTTTGTTAAAAAAGCGGTAAATTGGGCCTTAAGGCAGGTAGGCAAGAGAAATAGAAGGTTAAACCGGGGAGCGATAGAAGCGGCTGAAAAAATAAAAGGAATTGATTCAAAAAGCGTAAAATGGGTTGCAGGGGATGCCTTAAGGGAGCTTAAAAACAAGCACTTCACAGACTAAGGAGAGATGGCTGAGCTGGCTGAAAGCGCTCGATTCGAAATCGAGTAGGCAGCTATAAGCTGCCTCGGGGGTTCGAATCCCTCTCTCTCCGCCAAATTTCACTTTTGCCGAAACGGCAGAATGGGGATTATCGCTCTTTTGCTTTGAAGCGGCCAAATTCTCCGTGTCGATTTTCTGTTTGAGCAGTTTTTGCTTCCTGGCGACATATATAATTACCCCTTTAACCTATCTATATCTTACCTCATTTTTTGTTTAGTTTTTGGGAGTAATTATAAGTAAACTATCTATTATCTTTGCTTTAATTACAATAATATGCATCTTTTCTGTAGCAGCTATTGCAGACCAGTGTGGTTGCAGAGCCCTTATTACAGAAGAAAGTAAAGATACAGAAGAAGCAGGAGCAGCTGATGGTAAAAAAGAAGAAGAGCCTAAAGAAGAGGAGCCAGAAGAGCCACTAGGAGAAGAAACCCCACCGGAAGAGCAACCCCCAGAAGAAGAGCAGCCGGATGAGGGAGAATCTGCTGAAGCTCCCACCATTACTCTTGAGGTATATGAGGGCGCTACTTATTCCTCTGCAGATGGGGTATGCTATTACAGGATAAAAGCCAATGTAACAGGGACTCCGGCACCTGATATAGAGTTCTCTAAAGATGATTCAAATGGTGCCTGGGGGCAAGATATAGTTCAGATTAACCTTCCAGGACCCTTCTGATACATATAACCTTACTGTAACTGCCAAAAACTCTGAAGGAACCGCTACTGATCCAATGAATACTGCATGGGGTTGTAATATCCAAAACCAACCTCCAGAGTTATCAGAAATCGTCTCTACAGGAAACTACTACACAGGGGAAGAATACATATTTTCTGCAGCTATAACAGAGCCCAACGGAGGCAGTGTTACATACAGCTGGTCTGTTTCTGGGGGAAATCTTGCAAATCCTAATACAAATCCTGTAAAGTGGACTATTCCTGCTACTGAAGGGGTTTATCAGATAACGGTAGAAGTAGATGATGGTAAAAGGGGAAGTGATTCAAGAACAAAATCTGTGGAAGTACTTCCAATGCTTGGACCTCCAATAGCAGCAATGGAAATACCGATAATCTATTCAGAAGGTGGATGGGTAAGGGAAGATGGTTTTGTTGGAAAACCTTAGTTGCGGGAGATACACAGGCAAATATTGCTTTAAGAAGATTTATTAGCTTTGATATAACAGAATTGGATGGGGTCACAGTAGAAAGTGCACAGCTTGATGCAGAACCTTATACCACACTCGGTAATTGTGCTTTGTTCTGTCCTTTGTGGGTAATATCTGTATATTAGGGATCCACACTTCAAATTGATTTCAATTTGGCGGGCGATCCTATTGCATCTTTCCATTCCCCTGATTTTTCAACTGATACTGATAAGCTAAAAATATACCTGCAGAATGCTATAGATTCAGGGAAGGACAGGTTTCAGCTGATGCTTTTATTTACAGGGATGTCCACTGACAATGATAATTCTGCTGATACCTGGGCATATAAGGACAGTGGTATAAGCCTTAATCTAACCTATTATCCGTGATTTATGTTAAAAATATTTAGAATAGATGAATAATGATTAGAAAGCCAATTCCGGTATAAAAATATTTTCACCAGAATCTATTATTGCGGTTCTAACATTGCGTACAGTGGCCAGCCAGTTTATATATAAGTAAAAAGAAATCAGCTTGGCTTTAATAAATAAGGGTATCTTGGTCTATCTATATTTTATGGTCAACTATCCATTTAGTTATTTTTTCTGAGTCTATAGTTCCATTACTTATTCCCATTCCAAGCTTGACCAATTCAGCTTGAGAAAATTTTATTTTAATATCATTAAGTTCTAATAGAGCAAGCATTACAAATAGACCAGTTCTTTTATTACCATCAACAAGAGGATGATTTCTTATAATACCGTAAGCTTGCCTTGCTGCTTTTGCTTCAATGCTTGGATACAAGTCTTTTTCATTAAATGTAGCATATGCATGATATAATGCTGATTCAAGAGCTCCAATATCCCGCAGACCAGCTGAACCACCGGTAGCTTTTTGCATCATATTATGTAAATATAAAACCTGGTCAGTATCAAGTTTTATCATTTAGCTAATTTCCTAAATGCTTTAAAATTATCCTTTAATATGCGGGAAGCTACAGATTCCAGATCTTTATTTACTGAAATTCCCAATTGTTCAAGTTTTTTAAAATCAATAACTATATAACGTGGATTATTATTTTTTAAAATTATAACAGATCCTTTTTTATCCACAGTTCTTGCAACTTTAGAAAAGTTCTGATTAGCGTCAGTTAATGAAATTAAATCTTTTGTATTTACTAACATTAAAATCACCCCACCCATATTTTATATAAATATAGGATAAAAACAACCTATTTATTTAAAAAGGATTCTAATTTTATTAATCGATTTAAAAAAGTCTGAAATTTCACTCCAAACCCAGCCTAAAAGAGAAGTAACTAAAGCATGATATAATTTTAAAAAAGAGGCTATTAGAACCCGCCTACATGTACATTTTATTCAAAATTGGCAGGCTTAAAAATTTATATTCTAGAATTTCTATCTCACAGTCATCTTCTCCCACCGCAAAAACTAGTTTCACAGCTCTGAAATAGTCCGCTTTAAGGATAAGCTGCCTTTAATCTACGAAAACCAAGCAGCTAGATAAATAATAATTGTTTTTATAGCTATATCATATTTATTTTGAAACTAATTTTATTAATCCACTTTCCGCACCTAAAACCAAAATTTCATCTAATTTATTAATTCTATCAAAAATCTAGCTATCAATCAGTTAAAATCAGTCTCTTTTTTAGCTTCATCAATAACAGGAGCACAATTTAATATTTTTTTAAAATCATAACCAGTGTCTGATAATATGCCATAGCAATGTATAACTTTTTAATAATTATTGTAAAAAAACTTAGCTTGAAACCGTATAAAAGATCTCTTCAGATAAGCCCAGTGCATCAAGGTATTCTTTCTGAACGGGGCTAATTCCTCTGGATAACCATCTGGTATCGCCTTTTTTAGGATATGTACAGAGCAGAATTTGGTGCCCATCATAAAGGTTGTAGGCTTGGCTGTCTGCTTTCTGTCCCATCCGGTAATGGTTATGCCCTTCTTTTTAATGTAGCTATGCAAGCATCTCTATATTAGCCTCCATATAATGAGGCTCAATACCAGTATAAACCCCAGGGCTTCTATTTTTTCTGCCTTTTTTAAAAAAAGGTCACCTGCAATTAAGGGATCTTTTAGAAAACCGATGTTTTTTTCTATTCCATACTGCTCTTTGTAGATCTTTAGGATACCTACTGCAGAATACCTCTCCACATTGGCTATAAGCACAAAACATTCTGCTTCCTTTTTTAGGTTTTTTATCAACTTATCATTGGGGAATATATCACAGCGTAGGCTGTAGCGGATATCTGCCACCTATTTTTTGCCTGCCTTGGGCCTTCTTTTTTTGTAAATCTTTTTTTCTTCTACCTCTATTCTAAGCTGGTGGTATTTGGGGGAAGGGGCTTTCTCTTTTGCCACCCGGCATCTTTTAACCCCATTGACTTGGAAAATATCGCTAAGGCCACTAATGGGGAGATGCTGGTAGCGGCAAGTTCTTCAGAACTGGAAGAGCTGTATAAGGAAATTTCCAGGAAGATAAGGAACCAGTACAGGGTTTCATATACCAGTCTCTGGCCTAATACTGAAAACATCAACGTGGAGATAATGGTGGAAGAATCAGAACTTTCAGGGATTGGCCGTACAGAGTATCACAACCCTTTTTATGCCCCTCCGCCTACAGGCGTTGTAGTAGAGAGGGTTTCGCCTTTCCTTTCCTGGTTTAAGATCTGGTGGGTTAAGCTGATTATATATGCAGCTATTTTTCTAGGTGCAGTTTTATTTTTATACAGAACCGAAAAAAGGCTGCAAAAATTTAATGTCCAGCTCCCCAAAACATTGCAGCTGATAAGCGGATCCCTTAAAGCTGGATACAGCTTTAACCAGTCTTTGAGCATGGTGGTAGAGGAAACTGATGCTCCAATTTCTTATGAATTTAAGAGAGTATTAAGTGAGATGAGGACGGGGCTTCCAGAAAGAGAGGCACTGGAGAACCTGCTAAAAAGGATAGACAGCGAACACCTGCGGTGGGTGGTTATGGAAGTAAATATCCAGAGGGAAGTTGGGGGAAACCTGGTTGAGGTGCTGGAAACTATTTCTAAAACCATAAGGGAAAGGGATGCAGCATTGCGGCAGATAAAAGCGCTTACTGCAGAAAGAAGGCTTTCAGCTATTATCTTGATTGCATTGCCCATATTAGTAGGGGTATTTATTACTATAACCAATAGGGAATACATAAGTCTGCTTATAACCAACCCCTTAGGCCTGGTTATGATAGGGGTATCTTCGGTGCTGATGGTTATAGGGATTATCTGGATTGTAAAGATTGTACGGGTTGAGTATTAGGAGGGGACATAGATGCAAAATTTATATTTTTATCTTATGCTGGGTTCGGTATTTTTATGCGTGTTTTTAATAGTATTGTTTTCAGGCATGCCCAAGGTAGTAAAGGCCAGGGATAAAAAAAGGATAGACAGGCTCTCTTATTATGAGATGCCATATGCTAAAAAGGACAAAAAAATACCTTCTTTTTTTGAAAGAATAGTTTTGCCACTGATGGGAAAAATTGCCGGGGTATCCAGGAAATTAAGCCTTTCTAATATTGTAGGGAATACCAAGCGAAAACTGGAACTGGCAGGAGCCTATGGGAGGGTTAGTGTGGATATGTACCTTGCACTGAAACTGCTTTTCCCGGTAGGGATTTTCTTTCTGGACATCATAATCTTTATATTCCTCCCCACAAATTTAATAGCAAAGATAGTATTATTGGCCCTTATACCCCTCTCTTATTTCTTTCCCGACCCTTACATGAGCAGCAAGATTTCAGGCAGGCAAAGCGAGATAAGAAGAACACTTCCCAATGCGCTGGATCTTCTGACCATAAGCGTTGAAGCGGGAATGGGTTTTGACAATGCTCTTGCCAAGGTTGCCAAAAATATAAAGGGGAGCCTGGGGGATGAGTTAACCAAAATACTCCATGAAATACAGCTGGGCTTTTCAAGAAAAGATGCATTCCGCAACCTTAGCCGGCGGTCCGAGGTAGAGGACCTAAATACATTTATTGTTTCAATGCTACAGGCCGAAACCTTTGGAATTTCCGTTGGGAAAGTATTGAGGGTGCAGGCAAGCGAGATGAGGATAAAAAGAAGACAAAGGCCAGAAGAAACGGGGGCCAAGGCTCCGGTTAAACTGGTATTTCCCTTAATTTTTTGCTTTTTTCCAGCCCTCATGACTGTAATTATTGGCCCTGCAATGCTCAGGGTAATAGAGCTTCTTGCCCAGATGGCATCACCTTAAATTAATCACCTTAAATTAATTATTGAATAGTAGCCAAAATAATTATAGGATGTAGCCTTAAATAGATATAATTATTAATATGGCTATAAAATATTCAAAAGAGATCTCTTCAAAACTCAGTATTGCTGAAAGCAAGGTAGAACCTACCATAAAGCTCCTGGAAGAAGATAACACCATTCCCTTTATTTCCCGCTACAGAAAAGAGGTAACTGGGAATTTAGACGAAAGCCAGGTACTGGACATACAAAAAGAGCTTACCAGGCTAAAGGAAATTGATTCAAGACGGCAGACAATACTAAAAGAAATAAAAAAGCAGGGAAGGTTAACCGATGAGCTCAAGCGGAAGATATTAAATACAGCCAGCCTAACAGAATTAGAGGATATTTACCTCCCTTACAAGCCCAAAAGAAAAACCAAGGCAACTATTGCTAAAAATTTAGGGCTTGAGCCCCTGGCCAAAACTATTTTTTCCCAGAAAGATATTAACCTTAAAAAAGAAGCAAAAAAATACTTAACTGATAAGGTTAAAAATAACAGTGATGCTTTGGAAGGGGCAAGAAATATAATATCTGAGTGGGTAGCAGAAGACAAGAAGGCAAGGGATGCCGTAAGGAGGCTGTTTGAAAAAGAAGCAGTAATCTGTTCCAGGGTCATAAAAGGAAAAGAAGAACAGGGAAGCAAATTCAAGGATTATTTTGATTACCGGGAACCTCTATCCAGAATAAGTTCTCACCGCCTGCTTGCTTTAAGGAGGGGGGAGAAGGAAAAAATATTGAGGGTTCTTATAAAACCCGATGACCAGAAGGCAATTGAAGCCTTAAACAAGTTATATGTCAGCGCCAACAACCCTTCAGCTGAACAGGTTGAGATGGCGGTAGAAGATGGGTACAAGAGATTGCTATGGCCTTCTATTGAAACAGAGTTTGCTAATATATCCAAAGAGAAGGCTGACCAGGAGGCAATAGAAGTTTTTGCCAAAAATTTAAGGCAGCTGCTCCTGGCTCCCATGCTGGGAAGGAAAAAGGTATTGGCAATTGACCCGGGCTTTAGGACTGGCTGCAAGGTGGTTTGCTTAAACCAGCAGGGCGACTTGGTTGACAACATAAATATTTATCCCAATGAGCCCCAAAAAAAAGTCAAGGAAGCCGGTGAAGCTATAAAGAGCCTGGTGAGAAAATACGGCATAGAAGTGATTGCAATAGGAGACGGAACTGCCGGCAGGGAGACCAGGGCTTTTATCAGGTCTTTGGATTTAGGCAAAGGGGTGGCAGTTCACATGGTAAGCGAAGCGGGAGCCTCCATATATTCAGCTTCCAAAATAGCCAGGGAAGAGTTTCCCGAATACGATGTTACTGTAAGGGGAGCTGTCTCTATTGGAAGAAGGCTGATGGATCCGCTGGCAGAATTGGTAAAGATTGACCCTAAATCCATAGGAGTTGGGCAGTACCAGCATGATGTAGACCAGAATAAATTAAAAGAATCCCTGAACCAGGTGGTTGAAAGCTGTGTAAATCTGGTGGGAGTAAACTTGAATACTGCAAGCAAGTACCTGCTTACTTATGTTTCCGGGCTGGGACCTAAACTGGGGGAAAATATAATTGAGTTTAGGGCAGAGAACGGCCCTTTCAGTTCAAGGGAAGAACTTAAGGAAGTACCCAGGATGGGAGATAAGGTTTTCCAGCAGTGCGCAGGTTTCCTTAGAATCCAGGACGGCAGCAACCCTTTGGATAGCAGCGGTGTCCATCCGGAAAGCTATTATATAGTAGAAAGGATTGCCCGGGACCTTGGGGCAAGCATCAAGGAACTAATGGGCACCAATATTGAAGACAGGATAAGCCTTAATAATTATACCGACAGAAAAACTGGTTTGCCGACCTTAAGGGATATAGCTGCTGAACTGTTAAAGCCTGGAAGGGATCCCAGGGAGACAGTGGATAGTTTTGAATTCAAAAAAGATGTAACTGCCATGGATGATTTAAGGGTGGGTATGGTATTGCCTGGCATTGTCACCAATGTAACTAACTTTGGGGCTTTTGTTAACATAGGATTAAAAAGTGATGGCCTGATACATATTTCAGAGCTTTCCCATAAATTTGTAGATGACCCTTCGGATGTGGTTAAAATGCACCAGCACCTTAATGTTAAGGTGATAGATATTGACAAGGACAGAAACAGGATCTCCCTATCTTTGAGAATATAAGGGATCAGATTTACATGCTTAAGAATTTTTAAATGTTGCACCACATTGAAATATGTAGTAATATGTTAATTATAGGATATACTGCAACATATGTTAGGATGATTATTATGAAATGTTTTAATACATATAAAAAGTTCTTTACTTTAGTACTTATCACAGTATTTCTTTCTACATTTGGATTCCTTATGGGTTGCAGCAGCCAGGAGTTAGCCCAGATAAGGGAACAGGTAAGAGAAGCTCGTGAAAATAAGGGAGATGAGGAAACTGAAGAAGAGGAAAATGACGAGGAAAAATCCCCTGAAGAAGTTTTAGAAACTGTTAGCGAGGCAACTTCCAAGCATTTTGAGGTATTAGAGGAAGAAAAAGATAATGCTCCTGATGCTGCAAAAGAAGGGCTAGCTAATGCAATAGAGAATAGCAAGAAAGGCCACGAGCAGGCTACCGCCTCTGTAAACGGTGAAGAAGAAGAGGGTGAGGATGAGGAAAAATCCCCTAAAGAAGTTTCAGAAACTGTTAGCGAGGCAACTTCCAAGCATTTTGAGGTATTAGAGGAAGAAAAAGATAATGCTCCTGATGCTGCAAAAGAAGGGCTGGATAATGCAATAGAGAATAGCAAGAAAGGCCACGAGGAAGCTACCGTCTCTGTAAAAGGTGAAGAGGAAGAGGAAGAGGATGAGGATGAGGATGAGGATGAGGAGAAACCGCCTGAAGGTAAAGAAAATGGTGACGGGGATGAAGAAGATGATGATGAAGAAGAAGATGAGAATGAAGACGAGAAAGATTAGAATTTAAAGACCTGGCCTGCATTTACTTTATATTCTTTTCCTTAATGCCGGGAAAAATATTAGCAATATAAAAGCAATTAGGGGTAATATCAATACATAATTCATGGTTGAAACTATACCAATAATATCTGCTATTTTTCCCAGCAGGATAACGGTAATTGCTGCCAACCCTCCGCTTAACCCGATAACAAATGAAGACGCCAAGGCTACATTTGAAGGCATTATCTCCTGAGCCAGCCTTATGCAGAGGGGGAGGGTAGAAATTAAGAAGAATCCCCCTAGGATATAAAATAATATGGAGAGAGGGCCGCTAAGGCGGAACAGGAGATAGAAAAGGGGCACTGATATTAGAAGGCCTGCCTGGATTAATATAGTGCTTTCCCTTATTTTGTCAAAGAAATATCCTGAAATAAGACCGCCTATCCCCCCGACTACTCCAAATAGAAGCAAAAAATACCCCACATTGGTAAGGGTTGTTCCCCGGTTGGTAAGATAAAGGGGGAGAAATGTTGCCAGTGAAACCCAGATAATATCCCTTGAGTAAGAGGTAAATACTATTATGGATATCAGGCCTATTTTTGATTTTTTAATGTTTTTAGCTTTTTTGAATAGGTTCACAGGCTCTCTTTTTTCCTGGTTTAGGAACTTTTCTGGTGTCTGCACTAATTTTAAAAGTATTGCCGACATTATTATTCCCGGTATCATTGCAAATGGAGTGTATTCCAGGCCAAATCTCTCTACTATAAATATTACAAACAGGGAACCCAGGGAATACCCCAGGTTTCCCCCAAAAGAGATAACTGAATTGCCCAGTCCACTTCTTTCTCCTCCAAAGTGACCTGCAATAGATGCGCTGGAAGGATGGAAGGCGGAAATGCTTAAATTTCCCAGAAACAGGAATATAATAATTAAATAATAAGCCGGAAGTATACCCAGCATACTAATAAAAACTGAAGCAAAAAAGGGCCCTAAAACCATGAAGTGCCTGGTGCCGTACCGGTCAGAAAGGTATCCGAAAACTGGCTGGGTAAAGCTGTTGGCAATAAAGTTTACCGAGCTTAAAATTCCTACTAAAAACAGTGAGAGGCCGAATTTTTGGGTTAGGATGGGAATTAGGCCCACTATGAAGCTGGAATAAAGGTCAGTTACCATATGGCTGGTTGAAGATAAGGCTATCTGCAGTTTGTTAAAAGTTTTTTTGGTCTTTTCCATAAATAGTTATTTTACCACTTAATCCAATAAATTCTACATGGTATAAATAAAATTTTTGAAGCTATTGTAATTTTATTTTTTTTTATATATTTTATATAATCAAAAAGGCCGTGCTAGGTGGGGAGCTAGCGGTGCCCTGTACTCACAATCCGCTACAGTGAGGCTAAATAACGGAAGTGAGATTTATGGCAGTAAGGTTTGATCCTATGCAAGTGGTGTTGAAAGCCGGGTCTTATGCGGCGGAGAATTGTAAACCCCGTCAGATCCGAGAGGAAGCAGCGGTAAGCAATATACTCCGGGCGCCATAAGGAAACCTGGCTGGAGCTAACTGCACTGGAGGCACTTGTTGCCCTAAATCGAATTCCGCCGCACGGCCATAATTATAATTAGAGGATCTATAGCAATATGACCTATATCTCTTTTTACAGGAAATGGAGGCCCCAGAGCTTCGATGATATTATTGGTCAGGATTATGCAATAAAGACCTTAGAGAATGCGGTAGGACAGAACAGGTTAACCCACTCCTATATTTTCTGCGGTCCCAGAGGGACGGGAAAAACCTCCACTGCCAGGATACTGGCTAAGGCAATAAATTGTGAGCATGGTCCTACAGCCAGTCCCTGCAATGAATGTGAAAACTGCATAAGCATTTCCAGGGGATCAAATGTTGATGTAATAGAAATAGATGCGGCCTCAAACAGGGGAATAAATGAAATTAGGGAATTAAGGGAAAAGGTAAAATATATTCCCAATAAGTTGAGAAAAAAAGTCTACATTATTGATGAAGTTCACATGTTAACAAAAGAAGCTTTTAATGCATTGCTGAAGGTATTAGAAGAACCGCCAGCTCATGTGATGTTTGTACTGGCAACCACAGAGCCCCATAAGGTTTTGCCCACCATTCTGTCCAGGTGCCAGAGATTTGATTTTTTCCCCATACCCATAAAGGATATAGAAAAGAGGCTTAAGGACATTTCAGAAAAGGAAAATATACAGATAGAGGATACTGCTTTGGGAATAATTGCCAAATATGCTGATGGAAGCTTAAGGGATGCAGATGGTATTCTTGAACAGCTGGCTTCATTCGGGGATGGGAAGATTGGCATTGATGAAGTTACTTCCATACTGGGAGTTGTTGATTATGAAATGCTGTTTGAATTTACAAATATAATTGCAGAAAAAGACTTAAGCCAGGGACTGTTTTTTATACAGAGATTGCTGGAAAGCAACCAGAACCTCAACTTGTTTGTGCTGGAATTCTTAGACCATCTATATAATCTGTATGTTTATAAAAATTATTCAAACCCTTCAGAATTTTTAGATGTGGGAGATGAACTAAAAAGCTTGTATTCCTCCCAAGCTAACAGGGTATCTTCTGGACAGCTTGAGTTTCTGATGGACCTATATTCTGGTTTATACAAGCAAATTAAGTGGGGAGAAGGAGCAAAAACCTTCTTTAAAGCTTCCTTTATAAAAGCCCTATCTTATGGGAAAAAACCAGAAAAAGAGAGACCAAAGGCTAAAGTTGAGGCCAAAGAACCAATACCTTCTAAAAAAAAGAAGCAAAAAAAGAAAGAAGTAAGACCACAAACAGGTGATCCAGTTAAGGATAATTGGGATAAGATATGCAACGTCCTTAAGGAAATTAAGGTATCGGTACATGCTAAATTTATGGAAACAACCGGATATAGCATAGACGGGAAGAAAATATTGTTTTATTTAGGTGAAAACAATAAATGGCATGAGGAACAATTAAATAGGGGAAAAAACAGGAAGATTGTATCCCAGGCTTTAAAAAAAGCAACGGGCAATGATTATATGGTAAAGTTTGGATTAAGAGGCAAAGAAGAAGGGGGTATGATTTCACTTGAAAATAATAGGGAGGCGGCTGAGACGGATATCCCTGTTGAAGAAAAGGAAGAAAAGAAAGAAAATGTATATGATTATTTTAAGGAAAAATTTGAGATAAAGGAGTAAGAAATTGGATTACGGCAATATGATGAAACAGGCAAAAATGATGCAGAAGAAAATGAAAAAAATACAGGAAGAGCTAAAAACGATGGAATTTGAGGCTTCATCTGGGGGTGGAGCTGTTAGGGTTAAAGTAAATGGAGACCAGGAAATAAAGGAAGTAAAAATAAATAGCGAGATGGTGGACGCAGAGGATTTAGAAATGCTTGAAGATATGGTAATGGTAGCTGTAAATGATGCAATCAACCAGGCCAAGGAAGAAAGCCAGAAAAAGATGGCTAGCTTAACTGGCGGTATGAATATTCCTGGCCTATTTTGATAGATACATAGATTATGCCGCTATATATAAAAAGTGTAGAAAATTTAATTAATGAATTCAGAAAGCTTCCTGGTATTGGTCCAAAGTCTGCCAGGAGGATTGTATTTTACCTTTTAAACCTCCACAAAAAGGAAATAAAAAAACTCTCAGATGCTTTGCTGGAAATGAAGGCAAGGGTGCGTTTCTGCAAAATATGCTTTAACCTATCTGAGGAAGAAGTTTGCCCTGTGTGCCAGGATCAGGGAAGAAACCAGAAAAAAATCTGTGTGGTTGAATCGGCCAGCGATGTCGCAATTATAGAGTCAACTGGAGAATATAGGGGACTATACCACGTGCTTGGAGCTTTACTTTCCCCCATTGAGGATAAAGGCCCGGAGGAGATAAGGATTCCTGATTTAGTTAAAAGGGTGGAAGGGGAAAGTGTAGAAGAAGTAATTATTGCCTTAAACCCTACTGTAGAAGGAGAGAGCACGGCTACCTATATAAAAAAGGTTCTAAAAGGTGTAAAGGTTACCAGGTTGGCAAGCGGGTTACCTGTGGGGGGCGATTTAGAGTATGCAGATGAGCTAACCCTGGGAAGGGCCATTTCCAATAGGAGTCAATTTTAATTTGTACTCCAATGAAATTTGTTTTCTATTATGTTATAATTTACTAATTTTTGTATGTTGCCAAGTTTTGCTTTGTAATTTAAATATATTAAACAAGAGGTGTTAGTATGGAAGACTTAATAGAGGTAAGATGGCACGGCAGGGGCGGCCAGGGAGCAGTAACTGCTTCCAAGCTTCTGGCTACTGCTGCAGTAGAAGAAGGTTATTATATCCAGGCTTTTCCTGAATATGGGGCAGAAAGAATGGGTGCTCCGGTGCAGTCTTTTAACAGGATAAGCAAGGATAAAATTGAGCTTCATTCCCAAGTTAAGAAACCCAGCTATGTTTTGGTGCTTGATCCCACATTGCTGGAAAGCATAGATGTTACTGAGGGCTTAAAGGAAGGTGGCATAATTATTGTAAATACCCATGAGCCAGTGGAAAAAATCAAGAATAACATAGATACGGAAGACAACGATGTAAAAATTTATACTGTAAATGCAACTAAAATATCCATTGAAGAGATAGGAAGGGCTATGCCCAATACTCCCATGATTGGAGCACTGGTTAAGGTTACGGATTTTCTAAAGATTGAATCACTGCTTGAAGCTATAAAGAAATTTTTATCTAAAAAGTTTTCGGAGAAAGTAATAGAAGGCAATTTAAATGCTATTAAAAGAGCTTATGAGGAGGTAGGAAATTAATGGCTGATACAAAGAAACAAAAAAAGCCTGGTTACAGGACAATACCGATGGGAGGAATGATTCCCAGGGCTGGTAGTTCAGAAGATTACAAGACAGGCGACTGGAGAATAAAAAAGCCTGTAAGAGATGATGAAAAATGTATAGATTGTTTATTTTGTTATATATTTTGCCCTGAAAGGGCTGTGAGTGTTACAAAGGACGGAAAAGTTGGCAAAATAAATCTTGATTATTGTAAGGGTTGCGGAATTTGTGCTGAAGAGTGTCCAAAGGACGCAATTGAAATGGAATTGGAGTAATTATAAATTTCTTAAGTTTAAAGAAAGGATTTGATAAACATGGGTAAAAAAGTTGCACTAATAGGTACAGCTGCCATGGCAACTGCTATGAGACAGATAAACCCAGATGTTGTTTCTGCCTTCCCGATTACCCCCCAGACTGCAATTGTGCAGGATTTTGCAAACTATGTTCATAACGGGCAGGTGGATACAGAATTTATTACAGTTGAAAGTGAACATAGCGCAATGAGCGCATGTGTGGGAGCGGCTTCTTCTGGAGCCAGGGTAATGACTGCCACATCTTCAGCAGGGCTTGCGCTGATGTGGGAGCTACTGTCCATTGCTTCAGGGTTAAGGCTGCCTGTAGTTATGACTAATGTTAACAGGGCATTATCTGCTCCTATAAACATACATTGCGACCATAGTGATTCAATGGGTGCCAGGGAAGCCGGGTGGATACAGTTTTATTCTGAAAATTCACAGGAAGGCTATGACAACCTTATAAAAGCGGTAAGGATAGCTGAAGATGAAAATGTAAGGCTTCCTGCAATGGTAATGATTGACGGCTTTATAACTGGACACAGCACGGAAATACTGGAAATACTTAAAGACGGTCAGTTAAAGGACTTTCTTAAAGAAAACAAAGCTCCTTATTCGGTTTTAGATGTGGACAATCCTGCAACTTTCGGTCCGCTTCAGCTTACTGACTATTATTTTGAAACTAAAAAACAAGAAGCAGATGCCATGGTTGCATCCATGAGCACCATAAAGGAAGTATGTAAAGAATATGAAAAACTTTCCGGAAGAAAGCAGCCATTGGTTGACACTTTTATGATGGAGGATGCCGAAATAGCTATAATGGTTCTTTCTTCTACGGCAGGAACCACAAAAAGCGTGATAAGGCAGTTAAGAAAAGAAGGAGTTAAAGCTGGACTTATTAAGCCAATCCTGTTTAGGCCTTTTCCCAAAGAGGAAATCATTGAAGCTACTAAAAACCTGAAAGCTTTGGCGGTACTTGACAGGTCAGATTCATTCAGCGGACAGGGTGGCCCATTATTTTCTGAACTAAGATCAGCCTTATATGATTTGGATAGAAGGCCGCTTACCACCAATTATGTTTACGGCCTTGGCGGAAGAGATACCACTATTGATCAGATAAAGAAAGCTTTTAGTGATCTGGGTGATATGGTTGATACCGGAAAAGTGGAAAATTTAATAAATTATTTAGGCGTAAGGGAGTAGTGAGTAATATGGTTAAAATAAAAGAAATTGCAAAAAGTGAGCAAAGGCTAGCTTTTGGGCACAGGCTATGCCCGGGCTGTGGAGCCGGCCTCATTGTCCATGACATACTGGCAGCAGTTGAAGAACCAGTTGTGGTTGCGGCAGCGACAGGATGTCTGGAAGTGTCTACAACTATCTATCCTTATAGTTCCTGGAAAGTGCCTTTTATACATAGCGCTTTTGAAAATGCTGCTGCCACCATTGCTGGGGTTGAGTCAGCCTACAGAGCTTTTAAGAAGCAGGGCAAGATAAAAGATAAAATCCATTTTGCTGCATTTGGTGGAGATGGCGGAACTTACGATATAGGACTGCAGTCACTATCAGGGGCAGTAGAGAGGGGCCATGACTTTGTTTATATCTGTTACGATAATGGCGCTTACATGAATACCGGCAAGCAGAGGTCAGGGGCAACCCCCTATTGTGCAGCGACTACTACCAGCCCGGCTGGATCAGTTATACCCGGAAAACCGCAGTTTAAAAAAGACCTTACCAAAATAATGGTAGCCCATAACATTCCTTATGCTGCGCAGGGTTCACCCGGCCACTGGAATGACCTGATAAAGAAAGCCAAAAAGGCATTTGAGGTGGAGGGGCCGGCATTTCTAAATGTCATATCGCCTTGCCCTACCGGCTGGTATTATGATGCTAAGGATACTATAAAGATTGCCAAAGAGGCAGTGCTTAGCTGCATTTGGCCTTTATATGAGGTAGAGAATGGAGACTATAAGTTAAGTTATAATCCTAAAAAGAAAAAGATTCCTGTTAGGGACTGGCTGAAGCAGCAAAAAAGGTTTAAGCACCTGTTCAATGAAAAAAATGAGCATTTAATTGACGAAATACAGCAACATGTAGATAATAATTGGGAAGAATTATTAAAATTATGTGGTGAAAAAGAATAAATGCCCAAGAAAAATGGAATAGTGGTAATGAAATTTGGCGGTACCTCTGTTGCTGATGCGGATAAAATAAGGCATGTTGCCCAGAAGGCTGTAGCTGCAAGGAAGAGTGGCAACAAGGTTGTGGTTACGGTATCAGCAATGGGTTCTGCTACAGACGATCTGATAGAAATGGCCAAGCAGATAACCGGTGAGCCTTCCAGGAGAGAAATGGATATGCTTCTTTCTACCGGGGAACAGGTTTCTATTGCTTTGCTTTCCATGGCTATCCATGAGAAAAACTATCCCTGTATTTCACTTACCGGAAACCAGGCAGGTATACTTACGGACAATATTTATACCAATGCTAAGATTTTGAATATAAACTGTAATAGAATACTGGATGAGCTTAAAAACGGTAAGATAGTTATAGTGGCCGGTTTCCAGGGGATCTCCCGGCAGAATGATATAACTACTTTGGGAAGGGGAGGCTCGGATACCACTGCGGTGGCATTGGCTTCAGCCTTGAGGGCAAAATATTGCGAAATATATACTGATGTTAGGGGAGTCTATACTACTGACCCCAATTTAGTTCCGGAAGCTAAAAAAATACATTCGCTGTCTTATGATGAGATGCTGGAATTGGCCTCATCAGGGGCAAAAGTATTGCACCTGCGGGCAGTTGAATTTGCAAAGAAGCATAATGTGGTTTTACATGTAAGATCAAGTTTTAATGATATTGAGGGGACTTGGATAATGGAAAGAACAAATGAAAAAATGGAAAGACCTATCATAACTGGTGTTTCCTATGATACTAATCAGGTAAAGATTACTGTTTATGGCTTGCTGGATGAACCAGGGATAGCTGCTAGGCTTTTTGGGACGCTAGCAGGAGAAAATGTAAATGTTGACCTGATAGTGCAAAATGTCAGTGAAAAAAATATTGCTACAATCTCCCTTACGGTTACTGAAAATGATAAAAATATGGCCAGAAAGACTGTAGAAAAGTTGGGTTATGAAAGTGTGGAAATAGATCCTGAAGTGGCTAAGGTGTCAATTGTAGGTGCCGGGATGCAGACCCACCCAGGGATTGCTGCCAAGATGTTTAAGATACTGGGAGAGGAAAATATAAATATAGAGATGATAAGCACCTCACCCATAAGGATTTCCTGTATTATAAGGAAGGATAAAGTAAAGAAGGCGGTAAGGGCTCTCCATAAAGGTTTTGAATTACATAAGTAAATATAGTAAAGTAAGGCAAATTAAATTTAATCAGGGAGAATGCTACATTGAAGCAATATAATTTAGCGGTGGCAGGAGTAACTGGCGCTGTGGGAAAAGTATTTTTAAAAGTATTGGAAGAAAGAAGGTTTCCGGTAAAGAATTTGCTTCCTCTTGCCTCTAAAAGGTCAGCGGGAAAGACTATTGTATTTGCCGGGGAAGAACTGGAAATAAAAGAACTTAAAAAAGATTCCTTTAGGGATATAGACATTGCATTATTTTCTGCTGGCAGTTCCGTATCTAAGAAATTTGCAAAATATGCTGTAGACAGTGGAGCAATAGTGGTTGATAATAGTAGCGCATTCAGGATGGAAGAAGAAATCCCTCTGGTTATCCCCGAGGTTAACAGGGAGGACATATTTAAGCATAAAGGTATTATCGCCAACCCAAACTGCTCTACCATTATAATGGCTGTGGCTATAAAGCCTGTTTACGAGCTTTCCCGGATTAAAAGGATAGTTGTATCTACATACCAGGCTGTATCAGGAGCAGGGGCTAAAGCCATAGATGAGCTTGAGAGGCAGGTGCATAAATTGGCTTGTGAGAAAAGCAAGGATATTGCTTGCGAGGTATTTCCTGTTCAGATTGCCTTTAATGCTTTACCCCATATAGATGTTTTTATGGAAAACAGGTATACAAAAGAAGAGATGAAGATGGTATATGAGACTCAGAAGATATTTGGTGATTCGGATATCAAGGTGTCGGCAACTACTGTAAGAGTTCCGGTTTATACTTCCCATTCTGAATCCATAAATATTGAAACCGAGAAAAAGCTCACCTTAGGGGAAGTTAGAAAAGCGTTAGAGGAAGCTGAAGGAATAGCAGTCAAGGATGATCCGATAAAAGCAGTCTATCCTACAGCCCTTGATTCCTCCGGAAAAGACCTTGTATATGTGGGTAGGCTGAGGGAAGATATATCCATAGATAATGGAATAAATATGTGGGTGGTTGGGGACCAGCTAAGAAAAGGGGCTGCCCTTAATACCGTACAGATAGCCGAGGAATTAATTAAATAAAACCACCGCTCTTATGCTTGCATAACTATTTTTCATTGTGTATTATTTAATGAAATTATCTAAGTATGCTTGATTTTTAATTTAAATATTATAAAATTGACTAAATACATAAAGTTTATAGTATTACTAATATAAAACCATATTTTAAGTGTTAAATAAAAAAAATATAAGTTCAAGCAAAATAGAAGAAGAACTCGAAAACTTCGTTGAACCTAATCTCAACTATTGTGTTCAGTGCGGAAAATGCACAGCAGGGTGTCCGGTTGCAGACCTTTACCAATACAAGCCACACCAGATAATAGCGCTTATACAATCTGGCAAGATGGAGAAGATAGTAAACTCGAATACTATATGGCTTTGCCTTGGATGTGATATATGTACCAGCCGCTGCCCTGAGGATATAAGCATAGCAGCAATAATGAACCACTTGAGGGTTTCAACCTGGCAGACGGCTACCAGAAAGGAAAAAAACATTTCTATATTTTACAGGCTTTTCTTAAAAATTCTGCAAGTTTTTGGCAGGAGTTATGAGCCTGGATTAATATTTGGCTTAAATACGGCTACTGGAAGATTTTTTAATGATGCTGATATTGGCTTGGATATCTTAAAGAAAAGAAAGATAAAAATCTTGCCTGAGTTAGTAAAAGGCAGGAGAAAAATGGCAAAAGTAATAAAGAAATATTTGTAAATGACAAAGGAAGATAAAAAAATAGCATATTATCCAGGTTGTTCCCTTAATTCTACCTCTATGGATTACAATGTTTCCATAAAGAGGCTGCTGGAGGTGCTGGAAATAGGCTTTGAAGAGATTGAGGACTGGAATTGCTGTGGGACAACTCCTGCCCATCATACAAGCGAGAAACTTTCACTTGTCCTTTCTGCAAGAAATCTTTTACTTGCCAGGCAAATGGGTTATGGGGAAATTTTATGCCCATGTGTGTCCTGTTATAATAAACTAATGCATGCAGCAAAAGTTCTTGGATCCAGTGACGAAGCTTTAAATGAATTTGAACTAGAGAGAAAAGCCCGCCTTATATCTGACTTAGAAGAAATGGGTTTCTCTATAGAAAAAGAATATAATTTCAGGGTTTACTCTATTTTAGAATTCTTAGTAGAAAAAAGAGACCTTCTAAAAGAAAAATATCAAGAGGTATCAGGGGGTAAAAATTATCAGAGACCCGGCATCCTCTCAAAGCTGGTACCGGCCTGCTATTATGGCTGTGCACTGCTTAGGCCAAGGGAGAGGCCAGCTTTTGATAGTGTTGAAGACCCTACATCGATGGAAAAGCTACTAGCGGATGTGGGAATTAAATGTACAAGCTTTCAGTTTAAAACAGAATGCTGCGGGGCTATACTTTCACTTACCAATAAAGATGTAGTCCTAAAGCTTTCAAAGAAGATAATTGATACAGCTATCGGCAGCGGGGCAAACAGCCTGGTAGTATTTTGCCAATTATGCCAGCAAAACCTGGATTTAAGGCAATCCCAGATTAACAGCTATTTTGGCAAAAACTATCATATTCCTGTGCTTTACCTGACCCAGGTATTGGGAATAGCCCTGGGATTAAGCGAGAAAGAAGTAATGCTTGAGTCCCTTTTTGTAAAGCCGGTTACCTAGATAAAGAAAGGATTTTAAATTTGAGAATCGGAGTATTTATATGCTATTGTGGCTCTAATATAGCTGCAAATGTGGATGTTGAAAAAGTTGCCCAGGAGGCAAAAAATTTTCCAGGGGTGGTATTTACACAAACCAACCTCTATACATGTTCTGAACCGGGCCAGCTTCAGATTATAAAAGCAGTAAAAGAGCATAATCTAAACCGGGTAGTAGTAGCCTCTTGTTCTCCCCAGGTACATAACCGGACTTTCATGAGGACCGTTGAGTCTGCAGGCCTCAATCCATATCTTTTTAATATGGCGAACTTAAGGGAACAGGACTCATGGATACATGACGACAGGGAGAAGGCTACCGTCAAGGCTATAGACCTGGTGAGGATGGCAGTTGCTAAAGTCTACAGGCATGGAGAGCTTTACCCAAAATATTTTGAGATAAATAAGAAAGTTTTAATTATAGGAGGAGGAATTACCGGGATACAGACAGCACTGGATATTGCCAATGGAGGCAGGAAGGTAATTCTAGTAGAAGCTGAAGCCTCCATCGGGGGTAAGATGGCCCAGCTGGATAAAACCTTTCCAACTATTGACTGCTCAGCCTGCATACTTTCGCCCAAAATGGTAGATGTAGGCACTCATGAAAATATTGAGCTTCTTACCAATTCAGAAGTTGTAAAGCTTGAAGGTTCTGTGGGAAATTTTAAGGCTACTGTGCGCAAAAAACCCAGATATATCGATGTTAAGAATTGCACTTCCTGTGCAGATTGTGAAAAAGTCTGTCCGGTAACCATACCTAACAGGTATGAAGCTGGCTTAACTGAAAAGAAAGCCATCTCTAAAATGTTTGCTCAAGCAGTACCCTCAGCTTACAGCATAAATAAAAGGGGTAAGGCTCCATGTAGGAGCAGCTGTCCTGCAGACGTTGCTGCCCAGGGATATATTGCCCTTATAAGGGAAGGAAAATATGATGAAGCCTTAAAACTTCACCGGGAAGAAAATCCATTTCCGTCTATATGTGCAAGAGTTTGTACCCATCCATGCGAGGTGGATTGTACTAGAAAACTGGTTGATGAACCTGTGGCCATTATGGCCCTAAAAAGGTTTATCGCTGACCGGGAACTTACCATAGATGAGGTTCCTCTACCCCAGATGGAAGAGAAAAAGCCGGAAAAAGTAGCTGTAATAGGCTCAGGCCCAGCAGGCTTGACTGCTGCATACTATCTGGCAAAAAAAGGTTATAAAGTTAGTGTCTTTGAAGCAATGGATAAGCCAGGAGGCATGCTTAGAACAGAGATTCCTGATTACAGGCTTCCCCCAAAGATTTTGGACAGGGAGATAGATGTAATAAAGAGAATGGGCGTGGAGATAATAACAGGCAAAGAAATTGAAAATACTGACCAGCTTTGGAAGTTAAGGGAAAAATGTGATGCAGTCTTTGTTGCCACAGGTGCGGCCAACGATATAACCATAGATATAGGGCAGAAGGACCTTGAAGGAGTAATATCAGGTGTTAAGTTTTTAAAGGACGTCTCCCTTGGTAAAGCCAAACCCCTTAAGGGCGAGGTAGGTATAATAGGGGGAGGAAATGTTGCTATAGATTCTGCAAGGTCGGCACTCCGGATGGGAGCAGATGAAGTAAATATATTTTACAGAAGAAGCCAGAAAGAGATGCCTGCCATAAAAGAGGAAGTAGAAGACGCAGTTGAGGAAGGGGTAAAAATAAACTTTTTGACCAGCCCGGTAGAAGCAGTAGGAGAAAGTGGAAACCTAAAAGCAGTTAAGTTTAGAAGGAATGAGTTAGGCGAGCCCGGTGAGGACGGAAGGAGAAAATTTATTCCCATTGAGGGTAGTGAATTTACTTGTGATCTAGACTGGCTGATTTTAGCTATTGGGCAGAGACCTGATACAGGGTTCCTGGTAACCGGAGAGAAAAAACTAGAGCTTACCAGGTGGGATACTATTAAACTTGAGGATGAAGAAATACTACTGGCTGATAAAAGGGGAATATTTGCAGGCGGCGATGTGGTAAGCGGGCCTGCAACCGTAACTGAGGCAATAGGGCATGGAAAGCTTGCAGCCAAGGTTATAGACAGGTATATAAATGGAGAGAGCCTGGAAGATATTTCAGATGATATAGTCAGTGAAAAGAAATCAGAAAACAGGCTTAAGCCTGAAGAGGTTTTTAGCGAGGAAGAGCTTACGGAATTTAAAAGAAAAGCAAGAATTGCCATAGATAAATTGGACAAGGAAAAGAGGATAGAGGGATTTGTAGAAGTAGTTGGTAATTTAAGTGAAGAGGAAGCAAAAAGGGAAGCAGAACGCTGCTTAAGCTGCGGAATTTGTTCTGAGTGCAAGCAGTGCGAAGCAGCATGCGAGGCTAATTGTATAGATTACAGTCAAAAAGAAGAGATGGCGGAAATTGAGGTAGGAGCAATAGCTGTAGCAGTGGGAACGGACATAATGGAGGCTGATGCTTTTGGGGAGTATGGCGGAGGAAATCTAGAAGATGTAATAACAAGCTTGCAATATGAAAGACTTATGTGTGCTTCCGGCCCTACCGGCGGCCATATCTTAAGACCTTCAGATAAAAAAGAGCCTAAAAAGATAGTATTTTTATCTTGTGTAGGCTCAAGAGACAGGCAAAGAGGCCAGGAATACTGCTCAAGTGCTTGCTGCATGTACCTGGCCAAACAGGCTATACTTACAAAAGAACATATATCCGATGCGGAAACTTATTTATTTTATACAGATGTAAGGTCCCCTGGAAAGGACTATGACGGGTTTATTGCCAGGGCAAAACAATATGGTACCCAGTACATAAGGGGCAGAGTTTCTAAAGTTTACCGCAGAGAAGAAGATGGAAAGCTTATAGTAGCTGGTGTGGATACCGTATTAAATGAGCTGGTGGAAATTGAAGCTGACCTGGTAGTGCTTGCTACTGCTATGGTAGCTTCTGAAAAATCAAAAGAGCTTGCTAAGATATTAAATATTAGTACTGGATCTTTTGGTTTCTTTAAGGAAAGCCATCCTAAGCTAAGACCGGTGGAGACAAATACAAACGGGATATATATTGCAGGTACCTGCCAGTCCCCCAAGGACATACCTGCAAGTGTAGCTCAGGGAAGTGCGGCAGCTTCAAAGATTTTAGCCTTAATGTCTGTGGATAAGCTTGCCTCAGACCCCATGGTAGCAAAGGTTGATAAAGTACGCTGCATCGGTTGTAACAAGTGTCTTATGGTATGCCCATTTAATGCCATTGAAGAAGAGGAGTTAAGGGGCAAAAATGTAGTAAATGTAATTGAGACTGTATGTAAGGGTTGTGGTCTTTGTGAGGCTACTTGTCCTATTGATGCAGTAAGCCTTAGCGGTTTTACTGATGAGATGCTAGTAGAAGAGATAAAAGGTTTTTCAAAACAGTTAAAATAAGTAAGGAAATTATGGCCGGAGATAGTGAAAGCAATAATAAAACAGGTAACAGGGATGTAAAGATTGTGGCTTTCCTCTGTAACTGGTGCTCATATGCGGGCTCAGATGCTGCGGGGACTGCAAGGCTCAGGCAACCTGAGAACATAAGGATTATAAGGGTGCCCTGCAGCGGCAGGGTAAATCCATTGTTTATCTTAAAAGCTTTTCACATGGGGGCAGATGGGGTGCTGGTATCAGGTTGTCACCCTAATGATTGCCATTACACTGACGGAAATTTTTATGCCAGGAGAAGGCTTGAGGCGTTAAAAGAATTTTTACCCTTTATAGGAATTGACAAGAGAAGGTTTTCCTATCAGTGGGTTTCAGCATCTGAATCCCAAAAGTGGCAGGCTGTAGTTACCAGTTTTGTAAAAAGAATAAAGGCTGTAGTATGAATATGGAAAAAAGTAAATTAAGTGAAAAAATAATTAAAAAGTCAAAGGAAGCCTTCCGGGGGTTGGATGTAGTTGCTGGATACACTGAAGGGAGCCACTCTTTAAAGGTTAGCCCCTGCTTTATAGATAGAGAAGAAGAGTTAGATAGCATGGTTTTTAATAAATTATGTATAAACAACCTTGCCACCTATGCCTGGCGGTTGGCTAAAAAAACCAAAGGAAAAATTGGCATGATTCTAAAACCATGTGACGCAAAGGCTATTGTGCAACTGGTATCAGAGGGGCTAATTTTAAGGGATAAATTTAAGCTAATAGTACCAGGGTGCAGTGGAATAATTGACTACAATAAAGTTATTTCTAAAACAGGGGGAAAAAAAGTAGCCTCGGCTGAAGTTACAGGAGATAAAATAATAGTAAAAACAGCTGGGGAAAAGTTAACCCTTAAGACCAGAGATTTCTATGCAGATAAATGTTACTGGTGCAATATAGCGGACAATCCTCCTGTATATGATGAATATATAGAAAACCCTGCCAGTCTGGATGTGGAAAAAAGGGATAAGTATGCAGATATAAAAGATTTAGAAAAAATGTCGCTTTCCGATATTTATTCTTACTGGCAAGAAGAGTTCAGCCGCTGCATTAGGTGTTATGCCTGTAGGAATGTATGCCCTATGGAGGTTTGCCAGGATTCCTGCATTGTCCACCTTGATTTTCCTGACTGGCAATCACAGAAGGCAGAGCCGGAGGAGAATAAATTTTTCCAGCTTATAAGGGTTATGCATTTGGCGGGAAGGTGTACAGAATGTGGTGAGTGTGAAAGGGTTTGCCCTCAAAATATAGGGATATTTAAACTTATGAAAAAGATGAGTGCGGAGATAGAAAGGCTTTTTGGTTTTACCCCGGGAATGGACAGCCAGGCAAAACCACCGCTGTTAACCTATAAAACGATAGAGGAAAATATAGAAGAGGAAGAGCTAATTTAATGGAGAAGGCTTATACCATAAAAAAAGAAGACCTCAAATCCTGGCTTAAGGATATGGGAAAGGATATGAACGTATACTTGCCTGCCCAGGATATGGAAAAAAATGCAATTGATTTTTACAACCTGGCAGAAATTGAGAGCCAGCTTAATTTTGAAAGCCAGGGGGAGGGCAAGTACAGGCTAGAGCTGGAAGAGAAGACCAGGCTTAGCCCTAAATATATAATATATCCCCAGTTTGAAGATCTGCTCGGCTTCAGCTACCAGAAAGACCCCGAAAATCTAGAGGATGTTAAAATAAACCTTAAAGTAGACTACCGGGAAGAAAAAACGGCTGTATTTGGCATAAAGCCCTGTGATGTTCAAGCTATCTCCAGGCTGGATAAGGTATTTGGACAGGGAGTGGCAGCTGATCCTTACTACATTAAAAGAAGAGAAAATACTCTTCTTATATCTATAGGGTGTGAAAGCGTATTACCTGATTGTTTCTGCACTTCAGTGGGGTCTAGTCCCTTTGATTTTTCAGGTGCTGATATAGGGTTTATAAAAACAGATGGCTTGTATGTGGCATTTATATATACCGCTGATGGAGAAGAGCTTGTCCGTACCTATAGCAAATATTTTAAGCAGGCAGAAAAAGAAGAGATAGCTGGCTATAAATCTAGGCTAGAGGAGAAGAACAGGAAAGCAACAGAAGCCATCTCGGACTTGTGGCCGAATATAAAGGAAGAAGAAATTCCTGATATTATGGATAAGTCTTTTGAGGATGGCCCATGGAAAAAAATTTCTGAAAAATGTATAGGTTGCGGGGCATGTACATTTGTTTGCCCTACCTGTTATTGTTTTGATATCAGGGATGATAAAGACAATATTGAAGGGAAAAGATACAGGTGCTGGGATTATTGCACCAGCTACCTTTACACCCTGGAGGCAAGTGGCCATAACCCCAGGGAGAATTTAAGCCAGAGGTACAGAAACAAGATTAACTGTAAGTATAACTATAACTACAAAAGGAAGGGAAGCCTTTACTGCGTAGGTTGTGGCAGGTGCATAGAAGTATGCCCTGTAGATATGGATATAAGAGAAATTGTAAAAAAGGTTATAAAAAATAAAGGGAAATAGAAAGCTTAAAAAATTATGGCAAAGATAAATGGTGACGACATAATAGATAAGGAAAATCCTTATCTTCCGTCTATAGCAATAGTTAAGAAAGTAATAAGGGAGACTCCTAATATAGTATCCATACAGCTGGAGCTTGAGGACGAAAAGGAAAGAGGCTCATTTAGCTTCAAGCCTGGACAGGTAGGGCAGATTTCTATATTTGGCTCTGGCGAGTCTACATTTGTTATAAATTCTCCGGCATCTAGTACAGATATCCTACAGTTTACCGTGATGAAGGCAGGTGTTAACACTGGTGCTATTAGTAATTTAAGCCAAGGCGAGAGAGTAGGGATTAGGGCCCCACTGGGAAACTGGTTTCCCTTAAACGAGTGGGAGAAAAAAAACCTTCTTATAGTTGGCGGGGGAATAGGACTTGCTCCCCTGCGTCCCCTTATTTTTTATTCGCTAGAAAATAGGGAAAAATATAAAGGCTTAACCCTTCTATATGCTGCCAAAACTCCCGATAATAGGTGCTATAAATACAATCTTAAAGACTGGGATCAGTCAAAGGACATAAATTTAGTTCAGACCATAGATAATGCCTGTTCTGGATGGGACAGAGAAGTAGGTTTGTGTCCTAATGTACTGGAGGAGATGGGTCCGTCGCCAAAAAATACTATAGCTATAGTTTGCGGGCCTCCCATAATGATTAAATTTACACTGGAAGTCTTAAAGAAGCTCAAATTTGAAAGTAGCATGGTTTATACCACTCTGGAGAGAAGGATGAAGTGTGGGGTGGGTAAATGTGGTAGATGCAATATCGGGGAGAAGTTTGTATGTGTTGATGGCCCTGTTTTCTCACTGGAAGAGCTGGAGAAAATTCCTGAGCCCTTTATGTAAATCATTTTTATATATAATAGGGATATGGCAAAATTATTTGCCAGGATGGCAATATTTCATTAAACTACTTCCTAAAAGAAAAGATTAATAAAGTTTGTAAGGTTCTGTTGTCCGGGTATTTACTATTGCAGGCTTTATTATATACAACAATAAGGTAATTACATGAAAAGCAACAAAGTTAAACTTGCATTACTGATAAGCTTAATCATCTTTATAAGTTTCCTTATCCTGGGGGTTATAGACTTTAACAATTACAACACCATAATATCAGATGATAACCTAAAGATTATAAAGCTTATATCTACCAATATATATTCTGAAATAAATATTGAATTAAATAAGCCGCTTTTTGTTTCCCTGACCATGGCCAATGACCAGTTTTTAAAAGATTGGATATTAAAAAAAAATGAGGGAGACCTTAAAACAATTACCAGCTATTTGCAGGGGATTAAGAAAAAATATAATTATGATTCTGTTTTTTATGTATCCAATATAACCCAAAATTATTACCATCATAACGGCATTCTTAAACAGATGAGCCAGAAGGATAATCATGATGACTGGTTTTATAGTTTATTGGAAAGAGATGTAATATATGAGCTGGATGTGGACACTGACGAAGCATCGGAAGGTCGGTTAACTGTTTTTGTCAATTGTAAAATATTTGACGAGAAGGGCAATGTGCTGGGTATAACAGGTGTGGGGCTAAGGATGGATAAGATAATCCAGATATTGCAATATTATGAGGATAGCCTGGATGTGGAGGTAGTTTTAATTGATTCCAGGGGCATAATCCAGGTCCCGGCTGAAAAAGAGGCTATTGGGCAATCTAATATTTTTGATACAGAAGGTATGGCAAAGCTTAAGAATGATATTTTATCCGAAAAAGATGAAATGAAAGTTTTTGAGCTGGGAAGCAAGTATGCTAAAAAATATGTAACCTCTTATTATATAGAGGAGCTGGATTGGTATGCGGTTATAACTAAGAGCACATCAATAATTTTAAATGAAAACCTGAAGTGGCAAATTATAAGCAAGTCTATTATATTTTTAGTAGTGCTCTTAAGTGCTATTGGCTTGAATATAAAAATTATACAGCATTACCAAAGCAAAGTTGACCGGCTGGCTTCTATAGATAATTTAACTGAGCTGAATAACCGGAGAATGTTTGATTATTATCTTCAGGAGTTTGTAAATATTTCCAGTAAAAAGGGTGAGCCCCTTACGCTGGTATTTTGTGATATTGATAATTTTAAATTGATTAATGACAAATATGGCCACATAATAGGGGATGAAGTTATAAAGGTAGTTGCAGACCATATCAAAAGATATATTAGGAAAAATGATGCCATAGCGCGCTGGGGTGGTGATGAATTTGCTATAATATTCCGCTGCAATGTTGAGGACGCCTTAAAGATTGTTAAAAGAACCAAAGAGGCAGACAAGGGAAATCCGGTGCTATCAGAATACAATATTACTTTTAGCATTGGAATGGCTGAATACAGGGAAGGGGATACTCCAGAAAGTATTCTAAAACGTGCAGATAAGGCTCTCCAGAATGCCAAGAAGGATGGCAAAAACCAGATACGGTGGAAGTGACGGACGGGCTAAAGCTCGAAGTTTTATTTGTAAATATTAATGTAGAAAATTGCATAAAAATATTATATTAAAATAATAGATTTAAAAAAGTGGTTTTGCTATAATAGCAAACGCTTAATACTAATTATAAAGTATGAAACTTAAAAAAGAGCTAAAGCTTATCGATGTTTTCTGTATTGCTACCGGAGCTATGATTAGTTCCGGGCTTTTTGTTTTACCGGGTTTTGCCCATGCCCAGGCAGGACCGGCAGTAGTAATATCATATTTTCTGGCAGGGTTGTTGGCATTAATAGGAGTATTAAATATTGCAGAACTGGCTACTGCAATGCCCAAAGCGGGCGGGGATTACTTTTTTATAACCAGAGGGCTTGGCCCTGCCATTGGAACGGTGGCAGGGATGCTAAGCTGGTTTTCACTGGCTCTTAAAAGTGCTTTTGCCCTGGTGGGAATGGCCGCTTTTGTAAGGCTTATTTTTGAGTTTAATATGCAGGCTATAGCTATTTTTTTATGCCTGGTTTTTGTATTAATTAATTTTTTGGGTATAAAAGGAGCCAGTAGGTTTCAGGTAGGACTGGTAATTGGGCTTTTGGCCATTCTTTTTATTTATCTGGTCTGGAGCATTCCCCACATAAAGATACAGCGCTTTGGTACTTTTGCCCCCAATGGAGCCGTTTCTATTTTTTCCACTGCAGGATTCGTGTTTGTAGCATTTGGAGGGCTGCTGAAAATTTCAAGTGTGGCAGAGGAAGTAAAAGATCCTCAGAAGACCATACCGGCTGGTCTTATCTTGTCCCTGATAATTACTACCATCGTGTATGGACTGGTAGTATTTACAACTGTTGGGCTGGTGGAGCCGGCAGAGCTTGACCGCTCCCTTACTCCGATATCTGATGGTGCATATGTATCCATGGGTTTTGTGGGAGTTATTGTCCTTAGCATAGCAGCTATTCTTGCATTTATATCTACCGCCAATGCAGGAATAATGTCGGCTTCAAGATACCCGTTTGCTTTAAGCAGGGATAAGCTTTATCCACAGTTCTTTAATAAGGTGCATAAAAGATTTAAGACTCCTTACGTATCTATATTGGTTACGGGCCTGTTTATAATAATATTCTTGTTTCTAGAGCTGGACCTATTGGTGAAGGTTGCATCTACCATAGTAATTTTAACCTATGTACTTTCTATTTTATCGGTTATTGTACTTAGAATGAGCAAGATACAAAATTACCGGCCAGGTTTCAGAGCGCCGCTTTTCCCCTGGCTTCAGATAGTAGGAGTAATTGGCTTTATATATATTATTGTACAGATGGGAAGAGATGCCATAATTTTAAGTGCCGCGCTGATTTTGGTGGGAGTACTAGTTTATGTTTTTTATGGAAGGAGAAGGGCAGAAATAAAAGAGCATGCCCTTCTTTATATTTTAGACGGCGTAACCCCCAAAAAAGTCGTGCTTACCAAGGGAGGCTTAGAAAGAGAGCTTAAGCAGATAATATATGAAAGGGATAATATTGTAAAAGATGATTTCCACAGGGCAATTGTGGCAAGCACTGTGCTAGATATTAGTGAGAGCATAGAAATACACCAGCTATACAGGGAGGTATCTGAAAACCTGTCTGAGAGACTGGATATAGAGCCTGACCATATTTATGAAAAATTTGAGAAAAGGGAAAGGGAAAGCAGCCCTATTATAACTGAGAAAATAGCCATGCCCAACATCATAATTGAGATAAAAGGCTATTTTGATATTTTTATGATTAGGTGCAAAAGGGGTATAAGATTTAAAGAAAAGCAGACAGATATTGTTGCTGTATTTTTCCTTATATCCTCCAGGGACCAGAGAAGCCTGATGCTCCGTGCACACACATACATTTCCCAGATAATAGCGGATCCAGAATTTGAGAAAAGGTGGATGGAAGCCAAAGACCAGGAAGCTTTAAAAGATATTTTCCTGCTTGGTAAAAGGAAAAGAGATTAAATAAGGTTCTGGCTTGTTTTAAACTTTAATATTTTTAAAATAGTTTAGAATTTTTTGTATAGGCTTTATAATTAAATAAAGCATAAAATTGATTATAAACTAGGGGGATTGGATGGCTAAAAAAGAAATAACTTTTAGCAGCGGCAATATACCAGTATTGATGGCTGAGGGGAAAACCTTACCCGAAGCTTGGGAAAAGTCTGTAGTTGAGGTATGGGAAAAAGGGGTATCCATAAAGACCCAGTACGACAGGCCCAAGGATCCACCCAGCAGGGATGCTTCCATGGTTATAGTTATAAAAGAGCCTTTTACTGAACCTAGAATCCACCGGGCGCTTCCTACTGGCCTGGATGAGCTGGAGGTTTACAGGCAGGAAGTTGTATTAGGAGTACATGATAGCTGGATAGGGGAACATGGATGGTCCTATAGCTACCATGACAGGCTATTTAATTACCATACTGGGCAAGACCATTTGGACCAGATTAATGCAGCTATTGAAAACCTGGCTGAGTGCTTTTATACCAGGAGAGCCCAGGCAATTACTTGGGTGCCAGGCATTGATTCTTCACATCATGAGCCGCCATGCCTGCAAAGGATTTGGCTGCGGATAATGGAGGATCCCGAAGAAGGGTTTTTTTTAAACATGAATACCCACTGGCGTTCAAGGGATGCCTTTAAGGCTGCATTTATGAACATATTTGCCCTTACTGATTTGCAGAGAAAGATTGCAGAAGAAATTTCAGAAAAGATTGGGTATGAAGTAAGGGTGGGCAGGTATGTAGACATGGCTGACAGCTACCATATATATGGCTCTTATTTTGACCAGTTTAAGGGTTTTCTGAAAACCTTGGAGAAAAAATCATTTAGCGAAAGAACCTACAGTACTTCTTTTGCAGAACCTTTCTTTAAGGAAGCTGCTGAAAAAATTGCCAAGGAATAGGGCTATTTCTTTTTCTTCTTTATTTTAATGCCCAGGATTTTTTCAAGCTCAGATAATTTCTGTGCATCCTTGAACATAAAGGGGCACTTGTCTTCATTGGCTAGGGAAGGTTTTTTAGAAAGAGCTTCTGCATACTGCTCGCAATTTGCATAACCGCAAGCTCCACAGTCCCTGTGGGGAGCTATTTGCAGTATTTTTTCTACTTTTTCCGGCTTCTTTTTTTCTTTTGGTAGGAGAATGCTTACTACGAGTATTAATGTTGCCAGGGTTAAGGCAATAGCAACAGATACCAGTATTATTACTATATTATCTATCATTTATATACAGCTCCTTATTTTAAAAAACTTATTTAATGAGACTACATTAAAATTTAGAAAAATCAAAGAATTTAAAATTTGGATAAGCTTAGTCTTTTTCTTTTAACTTCTTTATCATGTCAAGCCTGTTTTTTAATGTTTTTTCAAAGCCTCGCTGGTTAGGCTTGTAATATGTTTTACCCAACAATTTTTCCGGAAGGTAGGATTGACTAACTATTGCATTCTTGAAATTATGGGGATATTTATACCCCTTGGCATATCCGGAGTCTTTCATCAATTTGGTGGGAGCATTCCTTATGTGGTAGGGAACAGGGGGAGCCCCATATTTATTAATATCTTCTTTGGCCTGGTTAAGGCTCATGTAGACAGAATTGCTTTTAGGGGCAAGGGCTAAATACAGGGCAGCTTCCACTATTGCCTGGAAACCTTCAGGAGGGCCCAGAAACTCAAAGCTGTCTTTGGCTGCTATAACTAGTTTCAAGGCTTCAGGATCTGCCAGCCCTATATCCTCTGAAGCACAGACCGTCATTCTCCTTAAAATGTAGAGGGGATCTTCTCCACTTTCCAGCATCCTTACTGTCCAGTAAACGGCAGCATCAGGGTCGCTTCCCCGCAGTGACTTGTGGAGTGCTGATATAAGGTTAAAATGCTCTTCCCCTTGCTTGTCATAAAGCAGGGCTTTTTTTTGGATAACATTTTCTATCAGCGGGATGTCTATTTTTATTTTCTCACCCTTTTTTTTGGCCTTAGAATTAAAAGCAAGCTCCAGGGTATTATAGGCTATCCTTACATCACCATCTGCAAAATTGCTTATAAAGCTAATAGTATCCTCATCTATTTCTATATTATATTTTCCCAGGCCCCTCTCTTTGTCTTTTAATGCCCGGCTAAGAAGCATCCTTATATCATCGGCCTTGAGTTTTTCCAGCATAAATACCTTGCATCTTGAAAGCAGGGCTGAGTTTACTTCAAAAGAAGGATTTTCTGTGGTGGCTCCTATTAATATTATAGTGCCCTTTTCTACAAAAGGGAGGAAGGCATCCTGCTGGGCTTTGTTAAACCTGTGTATTTCATCTATGAACAATATGGTCCTGTTTCCCTGGTCGGCCTGGTGCTGGGCTGTCTGCATAACTTCCCTTATTTGTTTTATGCCGGAGGTAACAGCCGAAAATGATATAAATTTGTAATTTGGGCTGTTGGCTATAATTTTTGCCAGGGTGGTTTTGCCTGATCCTGGCGGGCCCCAAAATATTATTGAATAAATGTTATCTTCTTCAATAATCCGCCTCAGGATCTTTCCTTTTCCCACCAGGTGCTTTTGGCCCACAAATTCATCAAGGTTTTTCGGCCTCATCCTGTCTGCTAGGGGGGCTGAACTGGAATATCTGTTTTTTTCAGAATACTGGTCAAATAAAGTCATTTTTATTGGCCGATTATTTTAATATATGCTTTTCTATTCCTTGGCCCGTCAAATTCACAGAAATATATATTTTGCCAGGTGCCAAGTACAAGTTTTCCGCTGTCTATTATAATTTGCTCGCTTGCTCCTGCCAAGGTTGTTTTTATATGGGAATCTGCATTGCCTTCAAGGTGGATATACTTGCCCTCTTCTGGGACAATTTCATTTAGCTTAGTTGTAATGTCAGTTTTAACTGAAGGGTCTGCACTCTCATTTATGGTTATGGCGGCTGTAGTGTGAGGGACGAATATGCAGGCAATTCCGCTTTTTATTTTTTTCTCTGATACTAGCCTTTCTACATCACTGGTTATGTCCACCATCTGTATCCTTCTTGTAGTTTTTATACTCAATGTGTCGAACATCTCTTTCCTTTCTGATATATTGCTTTTAAACAATTATAATTTAATATGTTCTATTTTATGAAGAGATTTGAATTAAATCAATTTTAAGTTAAGCAATAATTTGATATATTATTATATGAATCAAATGGGATAATTTATGGAGTAATTATGGGCAAAAAAACATATGATGTAGTGGGCATAGGGAATGCCATTGTAGATATATTGGCTAATGTCAGAGAAGACTTTTTAAAAGTAAATATGCTGGATAAAGGGTCCATGAAGTTGGTGGATGAAAAAGAGTCTAAAAAGATATGCAGTTCGGTAGAAATAATTGAAAAAAACTCTGGTGGCTCTGTGGCAAACACAATAGCCGGGTTAGCATCGCTGGGGAGCAAAGCCGCTTTTATAGGAAAGGTAAAAGAAGATGAAGAAGGCTTTGCTTTTGAGGAAAGCCTGAAGAGTATAGGCGTAACCTTTAATACTAAGAAGTCCAAAGACGGGCCTTCTACTGCCCATTGCGCGGTTTTAGTTACCCCTGATGCGCAAAGGACCATGAATACTTGCCTGGGTATTGCAGGAAAGCTTTGCTGCGATGACATAGATTCTAAATTAATTGAAAATGCCAGGGTTGTTTATCTGGAAGGCTACCTCTGGGACAGCAGGGAAGCAAAAGAGGCTTTCCTTAAAGCTATTAAAATAGCCAAAAAGTCTGGCGGGAAAATTGCTTTGAGCTTGTCAGATAAATTTTGCGTGGACTGCCACAGGGAAGATTTTCTTAATTTAGCTTGCAACCATCTTGATATATTATTTGCCAATGAGGAAGAAGCCAAGTCCCTATTTGAGACTGGAGATTTAGGCAAAGCTATAAATAAGTTAAAAAGCATTAATGTAATTAGCGTTATAACTAGGTCTGAAAAAGGATCTGTTATTGTAAATAATGGTGAAGAAATAGAAGTGCAGCCGGAAATACCTGAAAGTGTTATTGATACTACCGGTGCAGGTGATTTGTATGCTGCAGGGTTTTTGCATGGTTTGGTTAAGGGTTATAGCCTTAAAACCTGTGGTAGAATTGGGAGCATAGTGGCTTCTGATATAATCAACCAGTTCGGGGCCAGGCCTAAAAAGCCCTTGGCAGAGCTTTTAAGGAGTAAAAATTTAAATAAATAGGGATAGAAGGGAAAATAATGGCAGAGAAAAATAAGGCTGAAGTCGGGGTCTTCGGGGGCTCGGGATTTTATTCATTTTTGGAGGTAAAGGAAGAATTAGATATTGACACCCCTTATGGCAAACCTTCAGACAAAATTATAATTGGTGACCTTAAAGGGATAGATGTGGCATTTTTGCCAAGACATGGCAGTGGCCATAACCTGCCACCCCATAAAATCAATTTTAGGGCCAATGTCCATGCCATGAAGCAACTTGGAGTTAAGCACATATTTGGGCCTTGTGCATCTGGAAGCTTGCAGCCACATGTAAAGCCAGGGGATTTTGTAATTTGTGACCAGTTTGTGGATAGAACCAAGGGTAGGGCTGACACTTTCTATGATGGGCCTAAAACTGTTCATATAGCGGCTGCAGAACCTTATTGTTCCAGGATGAGAGAGGTGGTTTGCAGTGCTGCAGAGGAGCTTGATATAAATTACCACAGGGAAGGAACTGTGGTAGTAATACAGGGCCCTAGGTTTAGTACAAAAGCTGAAAGCCGGTGGTATTCATCTCAGGGCTGGGAAGTGGTTAACATGACCCAGTATCCTGAAAGTATTTTGGCCAGGGAACTGGAGATCTGCTATGCTAACATATCCTTGATTACAGATTATGATGTTGGCCTGGAAGGAAAGCCCGGTGTAAAAGCAGTAAGCAGTGGTGAAATTATAAAAATATTTTCAAAAAATTTAGATAAATTAAGGGACCTCTTGTTTAAGTCTATACCTAAAGTAATAGGGAGAAGGGATTGCATTTGTCCAAGGGCTTTAAAAGATGCAGTGGTAAATTAAAATGAAAAAAACTCTTCTAGTCTATAATATACTAACCAGCAGTATAAGCAAAAAGACAGTAGAGAAAACCATAAAAATTTTAGGAAAGCACAATATACATGCAGATACAATAAAAACATCTGAGGTTGGTGAAGCTAGGGATAAAATATTAAATAAGCTAGGTAAGGGAAGGGTGGATTTTGTAACTGTACTGGGTGGAGATGGGATTATCAATGAAGCGGTTAATGCCCTGGCTTACAAGGATATACCTTTGGGAATTATACCACATGGTACCACTAATGCTTTTGCCAGAGAAAAAGGCATACCTCTTTCTGTAAAAAAAGCTGTTAGAGTGTTTAGAGAAGAAAATTTAAGGACAATTGATTTGGGCCTTATAAACGACGAGAAATATTTTTTGATGATGTGCTCCTATGGTTTTGATGTTAAGGCTCTTTCTGAGATTAACCTGATGCTTAAAAAGAAGCTAAAAGTTTTGGCCTATATTTTTTATGGGGTTAGAGCATTTCTTCTGCATAGGCCGGTAAAAGTAGTAGCAAGCCTGGACAATGTTGAAAAATATGAAGGCTATTTCTGCATAATAAATAATGTTAAATCATATGGAAACCCTCTGGCAAAGATAACCCCCCATGCTTCTACCGAAGACGGGTTTCTGGATGTATGCATTTTTAAAAATAGCAATAAATTTTCTTTCCTCAAAAATGTAATTGGTGTTTTTACTACCAGGCATATAAATTTTGAAGATGTAGTTTATTTCCAGACAAATAATAAATTAAGGATAGAAATAAAAGAAGGTAACAGCAGAAAAGAAAACCTTCAAGTACAACTTGATGGCGATGTTTTAAGTAATTTGCCTATTGAAGTCAGGCCTGCTAAAAGCGCGTTAAAAATATTTTTACCGAAAGGTTAAGATGGGCTTAAAAATATTGGTTGCTTGTGATAAATATAAGGGCAGCCTTTCAGCTTTAGAAGTTTGCAGTATCGTTGCTGATACTATAAGGGAAATAGATAAAGATATTGAAGTAGTGGTTGCTCCTATGGCAGATGGTGGAGAAGGTACTGTTAGTACCCTGGTTGAAAGCCAGGATGGAAAGTTTATAAATTTAGAGGTCAGGGGACCTTTAGGCGACCCTGTAAAGGCAAGATTTGGCATTATAAAGGGTAATGTTGGGATAATAGAGATGGCTGCAGCATCAGGGTTGTGGCTTGTTCTTGAAGGCAGGGGAAATCCTATGGAGGCAACTACTTACGGAACCGGACAGCTTATAGGGGAGGCCCTGGATTTGGGCTGCAAGAAGATTATTGTAGGAATTGGCGGAAGCGCAACCACTGATGCAGGCATGGGAATGGCACAGGCTTTAGGGGTCAGGTTCTACGCAGAAAATGGTGATGAGCTGGGCCTGGGTGGAAAGCAAATGCAAAAAGTTGAAAGAATTGATATCTCAGGCACTCATCCGGGAGTAGGCAAGGCTGAGATTGACGTGGCCTGTGATGTAGATAATCCATTGTATGGCAGAAGGGGCGCTGCTTATGTTTACAGCCCCCAGAAAGGTGCTGGTAAAAAAATGGTAGAAGAGCTTGACAGGGGTTTGAGGAATATAGCCAGGGTTATTGAAAAGGATCTGGGAAAGGATATTAGGGACATGAAAGGAGCGGGGGCTGCAGGAGGCCTGGGCGGAGGCCTTGCTGCATTTCTAGGAGCCAAGCTCAGGCCAGGGGTGGATATTGTTATGGAGTCTATATCGCTGGAAAACAAAATGAAAGGCTCTGACCTTGTAATTTCAGGGGAAGGTGCCATGGATGAGCAAACTTATTATGGGAAAAGTGCTTATGGTGTGGCCAGACTGGCTTACAAATACAGCATACCTGTAATTACCATCAATGGTTCAGTTTTTGGAGACAGGAGGGATATCAAAGAAGAATACTCCAGGCTATTTAGCGGAAATTTTTCCATAATTAACAAGCCAATGGAGCTGGATGAAGCTATAAGGGATACAAAGAAATTGCTCAAAAATGCTACCCGGGAACTAATTATTTTTTATTTGAATATATTTAAAAAAATGAGAAAATAGTAAATGCCTTTTTAAACTTTTTAAATGGAGGGATAAGAAATGAAAGTAGTTGGAAATGTAGAAATAGAGGGAATGGAGAAAATAAAGAGTGGTAAAGTCAGGGAGATGTTTTCAAATAATAGTGAAATATTAATTGTAACCACTGACAGGATCTCAGCTTTTGATTATATTTTGCCTTCACTGATACCACTTAAGGGTGTTATTTTAAATAAAATTTCAGTGTTCTGGTTTAATTTGCTGGAGGATGTAATAGAAAACCATATAATAGAGACTGATGTTAATAAATTTCCCAAGCACTTAAGAAAATACAGGGATATGCTAAAGGGAAGGTCGGTAATTGTAAAAAAGGCCAAGATCTTTCCTATAGAATGCGTGGTAAGGGGATATATAACTGGTTCCGGCTGGGAGGATTACAAGAAAACCGGAATGATTGGCGATCTCAAGTTGCCGCCAAACTTGCAGATGTGTGACAAGCTTCCAGAGCCTATTTTTACTCCTACCACTAAAGAAGTTTCTGGCCATGATGTTTCTATTACCATAAATAAGGCTAAAAAAATATTCGGGGCAAAAGTTGTAGATTACCTGAAGGAGAAAAGTATCCAGCTGTATAGTAAGGCTGCAGATTATGCCTTAAAGAAGGGAATAATAATTGCTGATACTAAATTTGAGTTTGGCCTGGTGGGAAACAACACTATACTTGTAGATGAAGTTTTAACCCCGGATTCTTCAAGGTTCTGGCCGCTTGATGAATATGATGCTGGAAAGCCCCAGAAAAGCTTTGATAAGCAATATGTTAGGGATTACCTATTGGGGACGGAATGGGATAGGAATTCAGAGCCTCCCGAGCTGCCGGAAGATATAATAGATAAAACTACTCAGAGATATATAACTGCTTACGAGATGTTGACCGGCAAAAAATTTGAGTGGAAATAAAGATGCAGGTTGATATCTTATTGAGCAACAGGATAGGTGAGGATACCCTGAGGGTTGTTGTAGGAGATTCTGTATGCGGAGTAATAGATGTTATCAGGGCCACTTCCACTATTACAACTTTGCTGGCAAAAGGTATAGGCAAAATCATAATAGCCGATTCAAAAAAGGATGCTCTTTCGCTTAAGAAAGATAATGGTGGCTACCTATTATGTGGAGAAGAAGGCGGCCTTCCGCCCAGGGGTTTTGACTATGGCAACTCCCCCCTGGAGCTTTCCAGGTTAAGAAATTTAAAGGGAAAAAATGCTATCTTGAAGACGACCAACGGTACAGTGTCTTTCTTCAGAGTTAAAAAGTCAGTAGCTGCTTATTCTATGTCTATTCTTAACCTGGATTATACGGTTGATTGCATGGCAAAGAAAGCCAGGGAGGAAAAGTGCAATATACTGCTGGTCTGTTCGGGCGAAGCAGGAAGGATTGCCTATGATGATGTATTTGTAGCGGGTCTGGCCATAAAGAAATTTCTTACCAAAGGATTGAATGTTAATTTTACCGATACCTGTAAGCTGGTTTTAGATTCAGCCTTGGCTGAGAAAAAAATAGATAAGGCTTTAGAGAAATCTATAAGTGCCAGGCTGCTTAAAGGAGTAGGGCTAGGGGAGGATATTGATTTTTGCTCCAAGCTTAACAGGTATAGTGTTGGCGGGAGGCTTATGGTTGAAGACTCCATGGTTACCATAAAGCCATGTTAGTGTAATTTAATTGGTGTAGCAGATTAGTATAATAACTATTTTAATGACAATGCTTTTCTTTAGAATATATTATGCTAATTTACTC
>CAYREF010000009.1:0-52024 GCA_964423265.1 uncultured Actinomycetota bacterium | reverse complement strand
GAGGATTCTTGATTTCCTTATATCTTTTGCTTAATGAAGAGCATTATTTATTGTAATAATATGTTGAATGACTTTACGCTATTTACTAGTATTTAGATAAAAACCGTTGAAAATTTTTTATCCCTAACATAACATGCAAAATATTCTAGCCAGGACTATAGGCTGAACTAGGTTTTTATAATTTTATTTTTTTGGACCAGTTTTTTGTATTTCTTTATTTTTTAAAATAGACCCGACCATTTCCAGGAGTTGTTTAGGTTGAACAGGTTTGTCCAGAAATTTATTTACCGGCAACCATGTATGGTCAATATCATCATTGGAAAACTTGCCCATATAAATTCCTTTTTCGTTTACAACCGAGAGCATAATTATTGGAATTTCTGCTAATTCTTTATTTCTTTTTAATTCCCTTGCAATCTTAAAGCCTGCAGAGTGGTCTTCTGGGAAGATAACATCCAGGATTATAAGGTCAGGATTATATTCAATAGTATTTTCAGTTACATCTTCATCATTATACTGGCCGGCAACATCATAACCATTTGCTTTTAAGACCATTGAAATAGATTCTACAATATCTTGGTCATCATCAATTATGTATATTTTTTTCATATGCTCCTCCATATCTGAGTTGTTAATGAAGACTTTCAAAGATCTATTTTTATGTGATTCCTTTTACCGTTTACTTTACCTAAAAAATACTTTATAATCTACATACACTATTAAAACTATAGTATTAATTATTTTAATTAAGTTTATCATAAAATAATATGATAAATCAAATAAATATGACTTTTTTTAGATTTTTGAAGCATTGAGGGAAAAAGTATTAAATTATATACATCAAACTTATTAAATGAATAAAAAAGGCAAAAATAATAGCGAAGCAGTAATAGCCATAATAGGGGCAGGCAAGGGTGGGTTGGCGTTATTAAAAGTCTTGCTTAATATCCCCGATATAAAAATTAAATATGTATGTGACATCAACCCTCATGCAGTTGGCGTCTTTTTTGCCCAGAACCATGGTATTGAATATATATCCAACTATGAGCAAATAATTAATGACCGCCAAATAGACCTTATATTTGAAGCTACTGGCGACTCCAGGGTTTTTAATGACTTAAGTAATAAGAAATTTTCCAAAATAAGCCTTATTGGTGCCAACGGCTCCAAGATAATCTACCATTTGCTGGATTCCTATAATGAAATTAATAGAAACCTTAATGAGTACAAGATGAATCTTGAAAAAAAGATTATTGAGAGGACTGAAGAAATAGAAAAGGTTAACATGAAGCTGGAAAAAGAGATGGTAGAATATGAAAAGATAAGCCAGAAATTGCATGATATTAACAAAGAAAAAAGTAAATACCTCTTATATGCTACTCATCAATTAAAAGCCCCCTTTGCAGCTATTCAGAGTTATGCCGAGATTATCCTGGAAGGCTATTCCGGTAATATTCCTCAGGCAACTGTAGATATTGTTAAGAAGATAAAGAAACGGTGCGGATTACTATCAAAGGTAATTGGCGAAATGCTTGAATTAGAAAAACTAAAATCCCGTGATGATATGAGTTTAGACCTTAAAAGGATAAATTTAACCCCTATTTTGTCAAGAATAGTCCAAAGGTTTGATATACCTGCTAGCGTCAAAAAAATCCAAATTGATTTTAATTCCCCTAAAAAAGATTTTTACATTAAAGGAAATGAAAAACAGATAGAAGTCCTTTTTTCTATATTGGTTGAAAACGCAATCAATTACTCCCCTCCCAATAGTATGGTAAAGATAATTACTAAAAAAATTGAAGGCCCCCGTCTTTACATAGGCATTAAGGATCAGGGAATTGGAATACCTGAAAAAAATGTAAATAATATTTTTAATGAATTTTTCCGTTCCAACAATGCAGCTGAATTCCATAAAAATGGCACTGGCCTTGGACTTTCCATAGCAAGGGAAATCGTCAGTATCCATAATGCAAGTATGAATGTAGAAAGCGACCTGGGTAAGGGATCCTATTTCTCGATTGCTTTTAAGCTATTGTAATCCATAGTAATTGCCTTTTAAAAAATAAACATTTGGCTCCATTTCTATTTATTTTCTACATTTCCTTCAAATCCTCATACAAATACACTACCTTCTCCGCATTCCCCTTATCCCAAGTTGCTTAGCTTCCCAAAGGAAAACTTAATTTACTCTTACTTGATTAACAGGCAAAAATTATGAATAATAAAATTGAAAGGAGGCAAAACATGAAAGGTAAAATTTTACTGCTGCTGGAAGAGCAGTTCAGGGACGAGGAAGTAATTTACCCTTATTACAGGCTCGCAGAAGAAGGCTATGAGGTAATTACAGTTGGCCCAGAGAAAGGCAGGGAGTATAAAGGTAAATTCGGGTTTCCGTTAAAAGCAGATGTTTCCCCGAAGGAAGTCAATATGGATGAAGTCTTAGGGATAATTATACCCGGTGGTTATGCTCCCGATAAGATGAGGGCAAATAAGGACATGGTAGAAATAGTAAAAAAGGCATCAGAAGATTGCAAAGTCATATCTGCCATATGCCATGGCGGCTGGATGCTAGCAGAAGCAGATATAATAAAGGATAAACAGGTAACAGGTTATATTGCAATAGCTACAGACCTTTCAAATGCTGGTGGTAAATATATTGATAAGGAAGTTGTGGCTGACGGAAATATAGTTACTTCTAGAAAGCCTGCAGACCTGCCCGCATTTTGCAAGGCTACCATAGAATTGCTAAAAGCTTATAACAAATAACTGATTTTCCTTTGAAAATAAGTATAAAAAATATATAATGCTAGTATTAATTATAACAATATTATTATTGTAAGATTAAATGAAAAACATATTCAGTGAATTCATCTTAGACAAAAGTAGTAAAGTCCCCTATTATCATCAGGTTTATACTTATCTCCTAGACAAGATAAAGAGAAACCAGCTAAAAGATGGCGAGCAAATACCTAATGAACTGGAACTATGTGAAAAGTTTAATGTAAGCAGAACAACGGTCAGGGAAGCTTTAAGGGAATTGAAATTAAGCGGATTCATATCCAGGGGAAGGGGACAGGGGACCTTTATAACCAAAAAAAGCATTGCCGAATCAAAAGCCTTACAGAAAGTTTCTTCCATTGTAGATGAGCTAAAAGAAAAAGGTGTTGACACTAAAACCAAAATATTGGAAAAAAAGATAATTACTCCCTCCAGTAGGATCCGGGGAAATTTAAATATTGCTAGAGATATAAAAGTTATGTATATAAAGAGACTTATATTTGCTTATAGCGAGCCCCTATATTTAACCGAAGCTTATCTTCCAAATGATATATTTAAAAAAATAAATGGCATGAAACTTGTTGATGTATCTTTTACCAAACTAGTAGAGGACATTTTTAAAATAAATATAATCAGCAAAAAAAGGATACTTGAACCAGATATTCCAGACAAAGAAATAATTAAGCTTCTACAAATAGGGAAAAATGATAAAAAAGTAATCCATTACCTTCAAACCTTCTGGAAGTTTATCCATAATTCTGCTGAACGCTATGTTTACTTTGAAGAATATTTTAACAGCTCAAAAAGCAAATTTGTTTTTGAAACTTAGTCAAAAAATCTTCTGGTCACCATCTTTTCTTCAGTAAAGAAACCAACTACCCTTCCCGCTTGCGCTTTAATGTCTGAAAGTTGGGATTCCTTCATTCCCCCAAAAGGAAAATAAGCCACCGGGGCAGGCACACCCAGGTTGATCCCAATCATTCCACACTGGGCCCTTAGTTCAAATTCCCTTGCCCAGTTTCCATTCTGGGTATAAATCGAAGCGCCATTGCCGTAAGGGTTATCCTCAAGGTAACTCAATACTTTATCCAATGACCCTACTTCCATCATGGATACTACTGGGCCAAAGATTTCTGTCCTTTCTGTTTTTGAACCTGCCCCTACATTTCCCAGGACTACAGGACCTAAAAAGAAGCCATCTTCCCTTCCATTAATCTTTATACCAGATTTATCCAAAAGGATGCTACAACCTTCTTTTTTAGCATCCTTTACTGCTTTTAGTATCCTTTGCTTTGCCTGGCTTGATATAATAGGGCCCATAAGCACTTCTTCATCCTTGTATCTAGGGTCAAGGGGATCGCCAACAATTAATTTATCTGCAGCTTCAACAAAGGCTTCCCTGGTCCTTTTGTAAGTATCTTTTCCCACACAAGCAATTACTGAGGCAGCCATGCACCTTTGGCCCGAGCAGCCAAAACATGAGGTAAGCATATTCCTTACAGCTTCTTTTAGGTTTGCATCAGGCATAACTACCAGGTAATTTTTAGCCCCTCCCATAGACTGGCATCTCTTGGAATGTTTTGCGCAGTCTTGTAGGACTTTGTGGGCTCTATTGGTAGACCCCACAAAAGATATTCCCTTTATGTCCGGATGCTCTATTAGTGCTTCAGCTACCTCCCCGTCTCCATTTACCAAATTTATAACCCCGGGAGGAAATCCTGCCTCATCAATCAGCTGAAATATAAATTTCTGGGTATTGGGAACTTGCTCTGAAGGCTTTAATATATATGTATTCCCAGCCGCAACAGCATAAGGTAAAAACCAAAAAGGGACCATCGCCGGAAAATTAAAGGGTGCAATCATAGCAAAAATACCCATGGGCAATTTTATTGATTCTGTATCAATGCCTGCCGCAACTTCGGTAAGTTTTTCCCCTTTCATAAGCATGGGCATCCCACAGGCTACCTCAATATTTTGCCTCATTCTTTTTATTTCAGCCAGTGCGTCAGGGATGGATTTACCATTCTCCTCACATATTATCCTGGTTAGCTTTTTCTCATTTTCTGCCACCAGGTCTCTTAATTTAAAAAAATATTCACTTCTTTTGGAAACAGGGGTAGCCGACCATGATTTAAATGCCTCCCCTGCAGAAATTGTTGCCAGTCCTACATCTGCTGCTTTTGATAAAGGTACCTTGTTTATTACTTTAGCAGTTGAAGGATTTACCACATCCAGGTAATTATCAGTTTTAGGTTCTACCCATTTTCCATTAATATAGTTTTTAAGTTTTTCAGCCATTTTTACCTTTCTTTTATTTACTCATAGGATTTCATATAAAGTGCAATTATTTCTTCCCCGCTTGCAGTGCGGGGGTTATTTGCAGGACTTCCTGAATCTATGGCATCACCGGCCATAGTAGGGGCCATCTCTTTTAATTCTTCCTTGTTTATGCCCAATTCCTTTAAACTAGGTATCCTTATATCGCTTATAAGCCTTCTTACAGATGATACTGCCAGTTCAGCCAGCTTGATTTTAGAACTACTCTCTCTCTTTTCACCCATGGCAATTGCAATTCTGCCAAATTTTTCTACATTCCCTATATAACTAAACTCCATAACAGCTGACAGCAATGCAGCATTTGATACCCCATGGGCAACATGGAAATAAGCTCCAACCGGCCTGGACATTCCATGGACCAGGGCAACAGACGAATTACCAAAAGCAATACCGGCTTTCAGCGCTCCTTCCATTACCTTAGACCTGGCCTCAAGGTTTGAACCATTGGCCCAGGCTTTCCTTAAATTTTGAGATATCAGTTCAATAGCTGAAATTGCAAACATATCGGTAATACTGCTGGCCTTTACCGAAACATAGGCTTCAATTGCATGGGTTAAAGCATCAATCCCCACTGCTGCGGTCAGATTTTTCGGGCATGAAAGGGTAAGTTTAGGGTCAACAATTGCAATGTCCGGTATAATATTTGGAGACCCTATAAGCATTTTTACCCCGGTTTTGGTATCCGTTATTATGGTAAAAGGAGTAACTTCACTTCCGGTTCCAGCAGTGGTGGGTAAAACAATTAAAGGGCATCCCTTGTTTTCTACTTTTCCCAGGCCCTGGTAATCGCTAATTTTACCTGGATTGGCCGACATTGCAGAAATAGCCTTGGCTGTGTCAATCGGACTTCCACCCCCTATGGCTATTATAAAGCGGCAACCACTTTCTTTAAAAACATTCAAGCCTTCTTCAACATAATTATCTGTAGGCTCTCCTTCTACTGCATCAAATACCTTATGTTCAATATGGTTTCTACCAAGCAATTCTACCAGGTTATCTATTATTCCCAGTTTTTCTATCACCTTGTCAGTTACAATTAAGGCCTTTTTATAATTTGGCTTCAATACTGAGCTAATTTGATTAAAGCTTTCAGAGCCAAAAATTATCTTAGAGGGAAGTTTGAGCTGCCAATTTGCATACATAGCTTCTCCTTAAAAAATTAAAAAATCTTTTGTATTATAGCACAAATATTGTTATTATGTCATTACTTATAAAGAAAAAGATTTACAATGAAAATTATATCCATAAACTGCGGTAGTACTAGCTTTAAATACAGGTATTTTAAATTAAGCAAAAAAGAAATACATGAAATCTTTTCTGGCGACGTGGCAAATATTGGCACTAAAAACACTACCCAGAAAATTAAATTCAAGGATAAAACAACCAAGCAAAAAAAATCTTATAAAAACATTAATGAAGCTGCCCTAGATTCAATAAAAAAGCTACTTCAGCTACTTAAAGAAAACGGCCTGATAAACAAATCAGCAGAAATTGACTATTTCGTCTACAAGATTGCCCATGGGGGAAATAAGTATTATGAACCGGTAATAGTGACAGAAGAAAACATTGCTAGCCTGGAAAAGTATAACCAGTTTGCCCCTAGCCATAATCCCAATTTTATAAATATCACTAAATTATTTTTAAATAAATTTCCTGAAATTAAAAACTATTATTATTTTGAAACCATATTACACAAAGACCTGGAACCATGTAAAAGAACCTATGCCCTCCCTTACGAATGGATAGAAAAGCATGAAATATTAAACTATGGCTTTCATAGTGCAGCTCACAGTTACTCCCTGATTAAAGCGCAAGAGCTTATAAAGTCAGAGAAATTTAAAATGATATCATGCCACCTTGGCGGTGGCTCAAGCGTAGCTGCATTTAAAGACAGTAAAAGCTTTGAGGTCAGCAGCGGGTTTACACCCCAATCCGGCACGGTGATGGCCTCAAGGCCCGGTGATTTTGACCCCTATGTGCTTGTTTACCTTTTGAAAAATAAGATATTCAGTTTGGAAGAATTAGAAGAAATGTTAAACAATAACAGCGGTATGAAAGGCATATCCGGCCTTAGCGCGGATGTGGCTGAAATAGTAGATGCATCCAGAAAGGGAAATAAGAGGGCTAACCTCGCGCTTGATGTTTTTTGTTATTCAGTTGCAAAATATGTACTCTCATATATAGGATTGCTGAAAGGCATTGATGTAATTGCATTTTCAGGAGGAATTGGCGAAAATTCATCCATGCTAAGGGAGAAAATATCAAAATATCTTGACTATTTTAATATCCGCATTGACCAGAACAAAAACAATTCTAACCAAACCCTGATTTCTGCTAAGGGTTCCAAGGCTAAAATAATTAGAGTGCAAACTGACGAAGAGCACGTGGTTTTAAATACAATATTCGGCTTATTTGGCCACAAAATTAACTAATTTATTAGGCACCACTATACTTTTTACAATTTTCTTTCCTTCTATGAATTTTTGTATTCTTTCAGAAGAAAGGGCATGCTGTTTTACTTCTTCATCAGTCAATCCAACGGGCAGATCTTTCTTATCCCTTAGCTTTCCGTTAACCTGGAAAACTATAGTTATGGTTTCTTCTCTGGCAATCTCTGCATCAGATTCAGGCCATGGAGTTTTGTGGATGCTCCCCCTTTTTTCCATCTTAGACCAAAGTTCCTCCGTTATAAAGGGAGCAATTGGGGAAAGCAGTATTAAAAGCTTTTCAGTAAGCTCTTTTACCAGCAACCTGTCTTTTATCTTTCCTTCATGCTTATACATAAGGTTTACAAGCTCCATAATCGAGCTTATTGCTGTATTAAAATTAAACCTTTCTAGTATATCTTCTGTAACCTTTTCTATAGTCTGGTGGAGCTTCCTAAAAGCCTCTTTCTCCACCCCTTTAAGCTGCTGGTTTTTTAATACTTCTTCCGCTTTTATACCGCTGCTTAAATCCATTAACTCTATATTGCCCAGTACAAGCCTCCATACCCTGCCTAAAAACCTATTTGCCCCTTCTACTCCTTCATCGCTCCAATCTACTGTAGAATCAGCGGGACCCATAAAAAGTATATATAGCCTAAGCGTATCTGAGCCATAGGTATTATAAATTTCTGAGGGGCTGACTAAATTGCCCCTGGATTTAGACATTCTCTTTCCCCCCAAATTAACTACACCATGGGGAAAATATTTTGTAAAAGGTTCTTTAAAATCTATTAAATTAGCATCATAGAGTACCTTGGTGAAAAACCTGGAATATATAAGGTGCATGGTTGCATGTTCGATACCCCCAATATACTGGTCTACTGGCATCCAATAACCAGCCTCCTTTTCATCAAAAGCTACCTTACTGTTATGGGGGCTGCAGTACCGCAAGAAATACCAGGAAGAGCACACAAAAGTATCCATGGTATCTGTTTCCCTTTTAGCCTTGCTCCCGCAAACAGGACAAACGGTGTTTACAAATTCTTCTGAATAAGACAAAGGCGAAAGACCTGTGGGCTTAAAGTCCACATTATAGGGGAGCCTTACCGGAAGCTGTTCTTCAGGCACCGGAATCGTGCCGCATTTAGGGCAATACACGATAGGTATAGGGGCACCCCAATACCTCTGCCTTGATATCAGCCAATCCTTTATCCTGTAATTTACCTCAAACTTGCCCCAGCCTTTCTCTTCAAGGTGGCTGGTAATTTCTTTTTTCCCTTTCCTGGAATCTTTCCCGCTAAAAGGCCCTGAATTTACCATTGTCCCTTCTCCGGTATAAGCTTCCTTAAGTTCTTTATGCTTCTTGCCGTCAGGTGAAATCACCTCTCTTACCGGAATGCCGTATTTTTTAGCAAATTCAAAATCCCTGCTGTCATGGGCAGGTACTGCCATTATGGCGCCGGTACCATAACCAGTTAAAACATAATTTGCAATCCATACCGGCACTTTCTCACCATTTAGGGGGTTTATGACATATCTTCCTGTAAAGCAGCCTATCTTTTCGGTATCCTCAGCACCCCTGTCTATATCGCTTTGCTTTGCTATAATTTCCTTTATCCTGCCTACTTCTTGTTTATGCTGCTCATCTACAATACTGTCTACAAGCTCATGTTCGGGGGCCAGTATGAAAAAGGTAACCCCGTAAAGAGTATCAGGCCTAGTAGTAAAAACAGGTATGTCTATGCTGCTGCCATCAAGTTTGAAGTTAACCCTTGCCCCTTCACTTCTTCCAATCCAATTCCTTTGGATAGTTAAGGCTCGTTCAGGCCATCCTTCCTTTATCATGTCCATGTCATCTAAAAGCCTCTGGGCATATTTGGTTATCTTAAAAAACCACTGCGACAGTACCCTGGTTTCCACCGGGCTATCGCACCTTTCACATTTACCTCCTATCACCTGCTCATTTGCCAAAACAGTCTGGCAGGAATTACACCAATTAACAGGAGCTTCTTTCTTTTCTGCAAGCCCCATCTCATATAGAAGTAAAAATAGCCACTGAGTCCACTTATAATAATCAGGATTTGAAGTAATAATTTCATCCTCGAAGTCATAGCTCATGCCCATTCTTTTTAAGGCTACCCGCATCTTCTCAATATTTGCCATAGTACATTCCTTGGGGTGTATTCCGCTCTTAATTGCTGCATTTTCTGCAGGCAGCCCAAAAGCGTCAAATCCTATGGGGTGAAGGACATTGTAGCCTTTCCGTGCAAAAACCCTGGCTAATACATCTCCAATGGTATAATTGCGTGCATGCCCCATGTGGGGTTCCCCGGAAGGATAAGGAAACATTTCCAGCATATAATATTTAGGCTTATTCTTGGAAGATTTTAAAGAAAAAATTCCTTCCTTATTCCACTTATTTGTCCATCTCTTTTCAATCTTTTGTGAATCATAAATTTCTTCTTTTTTCACTTTTTCCAACTGTACTCCTTCTATTCTTTCCATTCAATAGTTTCTGAATCCCTCCACAGCCGTTCCAGGTCATAATAATCCTTGAAATCATTAGTAAGAATATGGATCACAAAATCATCATAATCAACCAGTATCCAATTTCCTTCACCTGCTCCGGTAACATTAATTGGATATAGATTTCTGCTTTTCAGCTTTTTTTCGATGTCTTCATAAATCCTTTTGGTAAGCCTGGGGTTGTTAGCGCTTATAATTAAAAAATAATCAGTAATAACCAGCCTTGACCTCATGTCTAAAACCTTTATATATCCCGCCTTCTTCTCATCAGCCACCTTTGCCGCCAGTTTTACTGACCTAAGAATATCGTTTTGCTTTAATTTTTTATTATTGATTTGTGTAATCACTCCCCAGCAATATGCTAATGTCAACATTATCTACATTATTATCTGAACTCTCAATAACTCCTACACCCAGCTGTTCCTGTATATCCTGGGCCAATTCAGTTACCCCTTCCTTATTGGTAAAAACTGTAATGGTACTCTGGGTATAATCCCAGTTGTCAGCATTCTTGGTTTCCACAACTTCAAGTACTTTAGTTTCACTATTAAACTCTTCCTCCAGTATGTTTTCAACAGTTGCTGCCAGCCCGGCCGTTCCTTCTCCATTTAATATGTTCACCTTAATTAATTCTTCTGTATCTTCTGCTTCTCCCTCTGCTGTTTCTTCTTCCGGCAAGCCTGCCTCCCCTACGGCATTTATATTAAAGTCCTTTCCCAGTATAAGTGTTACTTCAGCCTGGCTTGCCCCTTCTTCTGTAATTATGTTACCTGCCCCTAAATAGCCCATTAAATCTTCGGCAGCTGCCATAATATGGGGCTCATTGGCAGATATAATTATTTCGGTAGTCTCATAATCAAAACTATCCGCATTTCCTTCTTCCAGTACATTAAACTTGCTTTTTCCATCTCCATAAGCCATTCCTGCAATTAAATCAGCGGTCTTTCCTGCAAGACCAGGAGTACCCTCGCCATTAAGCACAACTATACTAACAGTCTTATTTGCTTCCTCTATTTCTTCTTCAGCCACTTGTTCCGTGGAAAATATATCTGCAATCCTAGATATGTCCGGAACATAGAAAGTCTGGCCTTCAATCTCAACGGATGATATGTCTAGACCGTAAACCTCATCATTTACAGCTTCAATTTTTGAAAAGGTAGCAACAGCCTTGGACAGGTCTTCCAAATTCATGTCTGTATCTATATAACCACTTATATTGCTTATATTTTTAGCCAGCTCCTCTCCAGTTTCAGCATTTATTTTATCTATTATGGCATTATATACAGCCTTTTGCTTTTTGACATCCTCAGCAGTTACTGCCCCTTCAGAACCGCTGAATTTCTCCAGGTAATTTATAGCAGTTAATCCATCCATATTGCTCGAACCCGCATCAAGGGTCTGCTCACTTCCGTCATCAAGGGTTATGGTAACCGCATTATCCAGAGAAACCTCCACTCCCCCTAATGTATCTACCACACTTCCTATATCCATTAAAAGATAATGGCTAGCCTCTACCCCCAGCCCTTTCTCCAGGGTCAGGCTAAGCAGATCCATCCCTCCATACTCTACAGACTTGTCAATGCTTTCCAGACCAAAGCCTGGAATTTCCATCAGAGTCTTGACCGGCAGGCAAAGTGAAGTAAGCCTAGTCTCAGTACTGTTAAAGCTAGACAATATTATTGAATTCATTTCAGGCTCCAGCAAATTATCCCTGGCCCCTGCCAGAATGAGGGTTATGTCCTGGTCAAGCACCAGGTTTTCAGGAATAGTAATACTTTCCTCTTCGGCTACTTCTTCGCCGCTAAAGAACCTGTTTTTTATAAACCGGTACCCAAAAACAATCCCTACTGCTATAACTGCAAGGATTAAAACAATCGACAAGGCAGATACGATAAGCCTTTTTTTTCTTCTCCTGTCCTTGGACCTCCTGCTCCTGTAGCCGGATTCATCCATTTCCTCATCTTCTTCCTGCCCCTCAAATTCAAAGTCATCATCGCTGAAAAAATCATCAAGGTCACGGTCTTTGCTATTTTTTTTGCCATATTCATTGTTATTTTCATCTGAAGACATTTTACTTACCTCCACAGATATTATTCCAAATTACGCTTGTTTCCGGATGCAATAAATTGTTTTTGTTAACATTATATATTATATTATTTTTATAAACTTCAAGTAAGCACAGATCTAAGCTCTTGAAGGATAATTTTCTCAAATCATCAACACTCCCGTAATTCCTTGTTTCCTCTATTTTATCAGAAATAAATAAAATTTTGTGCCAGAGGTTCATATCACAATAGCCTATAGTATGATATTTTATAATTTTTAAAATTTCTGCATCCCTTATATTATAATCCCTTGCTACTAAATAATCACCCACAAAGCTATGCAATATAGGTCTGCACCCAATCTCAAATTCACTTAAACCAAGGTTATTCTTAATTACAATATTTTTAAGCTCCTCATATTTAAATATTTTACCATAATCATGCAGTATACTGGAAATACAAAGTTTTAAAAAAGTATCAATGTTTGATTTGTTGATTTCTCTGCCAAAAATATATTTTTCTGACAATTTTGCAGAAAATTTAAGAGTGCCGGTTGTGTGAAGATACAAATCCCTGGGCATTAACTTCCTCATGCTGGAAAGCAAGCTTTCCAGGTAACTTTCCTGGCTTTTTTCTAAATACCTGTTATTTATATAATCCATGCTTTATTATATAATGGCTAATTTCTTCGGGAACCAAATAATCAATGGGCCTTTTCTGCCTTACCCTATTCCTTATATCAGTGGAGGATATGGCCAAGGCAGGAACCTCCATTATAAAGATTTTATCATCTCCTTTTCTCCTGTTGTTAAACAGCTTTGCCTTCAGATCTTCAATTTTCGCTAAATTGTAGCCAGGCCTGGTGGCTGCAATGAATTTAGTCAGGGATATTATTTCTTCAGTATCCTTCCAGGTAAGTATTTCCAGTATGGCATCAGCACCGGTAATAAAATAGAGGGAGACTTCTTTACCATAAATCTTTCTAAGTTCCCTGACTGTGTCAATGGTATATGACTTTCCCTTCCTGTCTATTTCTATCCTGGAAACAAAAAAATCATTGTTGGAAGCAGTAGCAATGACTGTCATTAAATACCTGTCCTCTGTGCTGGCAATGGGCCCGCTGGTTTTATGAGGCGGATTAGAAGCAGGAATAAAAATTACCAAATCCAGGCTGAACTGGCTTAATGCTTCCTGTGCAGTAACCAGGTGGCCATGGTGTATGGGGTTAAAAGTTCCCCCCATTATTCCTACCCTGCTGCACTTGCCCTTGGCTTTATATATGCTATTTTCGTATTTGTCCGTTTCCATAAACTATAAATTTGTTAGTAGTAATTTCTCTTAGGCCCATGGGACCACGCCAGTGAAGTTTTTGGGTGCTTATGCCTATTTCTGCCCCCATTCCAAATTCTCCTCCATCGGTAAACCGGGTGGAAGCATTTACATTAACAGTGGAAGAGTCAACCAGGGAAGTAAAATAATTAGCATTGCTGTAACTTGAAGTAATTATGGCATCAGTGTGGTGGGAGCCATACCTGTTAATATGGGTTACTGCATCTTCCAGGCTGTCCACTACCTTAATGCCTATTTTTAAATCCAGGAATTCTTCATACCAGTCATCTTCCTTCATTTGGCCAATTCCCTTAAGTATTTTTTCGGCCTTGCTGTCTCCCAAAATCTTGACCCCCAGCTCTTTTAATTTATCTGCTATCTTTGGGAGCAATTCTGTTGCCACCTCGCTGTGCACAAGCAATTTCTCGGCTGCATTGCAAACACTGGGTCTCTGAGTCTTGGAATTAACCACTATATCCTCGATAACCCCGTAACTTATGCCCTCCAGCTTATCATCTACATACAAGTGGCAGTTTCCTATGCCTGTCTCTATAACCGGGACCTTTGAATTGTCAACCACGCTGCCTATTAATTCCTTTCCCCCTCTGGGAACCAGCACGTCCACATAATCCCTCAGCTGCATCAGCCTTACCGCATGCTCCCTTTCTGCCTGGGGAATTATCTGGATTATGTCCTGAGGAAAGCCATTTTCCTTCAGCGTGTCTCTCATTATCCCGGCCAATTTAATATTAGTGGAAAGTGCAGATGAGCTGCCCCTGAGTATCACACAATTTCCAGCCTTCAAGCATAAAACCGCTGCATCAATGGTAACATTAGGCCTAGCTTCATAAATAATGCCAATCACCCCCAGGGGAACCCTTATATTTTTTAATCTAATCCCATTAGGGAGATTGTAGCCAAATATTACCTCCCCCACCGGATCAGTAAATTCTATAACCTGGCTAATGCTGCCAGCAATTTTTTCTATCCTTTTCCTGTCCAAAGTAAGCCTGTCAAGCAGGCTTTCTGATATCCCTTCCTTTTTAGACCTGGAGATATCCTTTTTATTCTCCTTCATTATCTCATCTGCATTCTCAACTAAATTATTGGCTATACTCTCTAATACCCTGTTTTTTTCTGATGTATTTGCAGTAGATATAAAAGAGGTGCACCCCTTTGCCTTTTTGGCTATTTCTAATACTATGTCATCCATGTTAAATCCCTTCTAACTTTCTAAATAATATAATATAAAGGAATTAAACTATCAACTTTTAAAAACCGCCATACAATCCCTGTGGATTACTTCGCAAGAAGCAGATTCTCCTAATTCAGCAATTATTTGCCTTTCTTTTTTCCCTTTAATCCTGGCAAGCTCTTTTTTGGAAAAATTACTGATGCCTTTGGCTATCAGCTGGTTGTCCATTGAGTATACCTTCAAGGTATCACCCCTGTTAAAATTGCCGCTGGCTTTTAGGACTCCTACCGGAAGCAGGCTTTTGCCATTTTTTACGATTGCTTTTTCTGCCCCTTTATCTATTACTACCGAGCCCTTAGCTCTCATTCCGAAAGCAATCCATCTTTTCACACTTTTTACCTTTTTTTCTTTTTCAGGAACAAAGAATGTTCCCATATCCATGCCATCCAGTATTTTTCCTATTACTTCCTTTTTCCTGCTATTGGCTATAACCATGCCAATAGCGGAATAAGAACAAATTTTTGCTGCTTTTATCTTTGAAGCCATACCCCCGGAGCCATATATTGAACCTATGCCCCCGGCCACCTGCTCAATTTCTGTGGTAACCTTTTTCACCATGGGAACCACCTTTGCACCCTCCTGGTCGGGGTTCCTGTCATACAGGCCATCTACATCTGATAGTATCACCAGAAGATCTGACTCTATCAGGCTGGCTACCAGAGCAGCCAATACGTCATTGTCCCCAAACTTTATTTCATCCACTGCAACACTGTCATTTTCATTAATAACCGGTACTATCCCCATTTCCATAAGGTTTGAAATGGTGTTTTTTATATTGAGATATTGCTCCCTCTTGGTAGTGTCTTCCTGGGTTACCAGTATCTGGCCTATTTTTATGCCATGTCTGGCCAATAAATTGCCATAGATGCTCATAAGCTCCACCTGGCCTATAGAAGCTGCAGCCTGCAGCATACTTATCTCCCTGGGCTTTCTTTTAATGTCTAAGTGCTGCAATCCAGCAGCAATAGCGCCGCTGGTGACAATAATAATTTTTATGCCCCTGTTTACAGCTTTGCTGACCTCATCGGTAAATTTTTCCAGATTACCAATATCTATGCCCCCGCCTTCAGATGCCAGGCTGCTTGAGCCAATTTTTATTACCATGCTTCTTATATTATTTAAATATTTCTTCCTGTCTTCCATATCATTCCTTAAGCTCAAAAACAAGATTTCCTATTATGACATTGGAACCTTCTTTTACTCCTAATTTCTTTATTCTATCACCGACATGCATTTTCCTGAACCTGTGCATCAAATAATTTAAGGCCTCCTCATTTTCAAGGTCTGTCATCTGCACCATTTTCTCCAGTTTTTTATTCTTGACAATATAGTCCTTGTCTCTCTTTTGTATAACTATCCTGTCATCTGCAGCTTTCGTGGTCTCCACATCATATACAACCTTCTTGCCGGGAGCAGCCTTGCTTTCCGCCTTTTGTTTAGCCTTTAATACTCTTTTACCCATATAATCCACCAAATTTCTGACTCCATAACCAGTCACACAAGAGATAAAGAATATTTTTTTGTCTGTCCTTTTTTCTAATTCTTTTTCTAAATTATTCAATACATTCTCATCACTTATTAGGTCAACCTTGTTTACAGCAACCACATAATCCTTTTGGGCCAACCTGCGGTTATAATTCTTAAGCTCTTTTTTTAATACATCGAAATTGTAAGCCAGGTCTGTGCCATATAATATTTTTTGGCAATCCAGCATAAATATCAGCAATGCTGTCCTCATTACATGCCTTAAGAACTTATCCCCCAGTCCCGTACCTTTATGGGCACCTTCTATCAGACCGGGTATGTCTGCAATAGTAAAGCTCTGTCCATCTAAAGCCACCACTCCCAGGTTGGGAACCAGGGTGGTAAAAGGGTATTCTGCTATTTTCGGCCTGGCAGCAGTTATTTTACTTATAAGGGTGGATTTTCCGGCATTAGGAAATCCAACCAGGCCTATATCTGCCAGCAGCCTCAGCTCTAGTTTAATCCACCTTTCATCTACCCTTTCCCCTTTTTCGGCAAATGAGGGAAACCTCCTAGCCTGGGAAGTAAAAGCCGCATTTCCCCTTCCTCCCCTGCCGCCTTTTCCAAGCAGTATCTGGCTTCCTTCCTTATCCAGATCCGCAATTACTGTTCCCTTTAAATCCCTTATTATGGTCCCTACCGGGACATCTATTACCAGGTCTTTGCCATTACTGCCAGTTCTATTATTGGGTTCCCCGTTCCTGCCTTCTTCGGCTTTAAAATGAATCTTTTTCTGGAAATGGAAGAGGGTGCTCAAACGGTTAGTTGCTTTTATTATTACATCCCCGCCTTTGCCCCCATTGCCGCCACTGGCAATTTTTTTCCGTTTATTTTTAAGATTATGGAAGCTGACCAGGCCGTCTCCTCCATCACCTGCTTTTATATTAATTTTTGCCTCGTCTAAGAACATGCCATCACCTTCATATTTGGGCTATTATTATATTAAATGATACAGCCAATTACTAACTCAACCTGCTAAATTACCGGGAATAATTTGTTTTGCAGCCTGGGTAATTGACATTTTTAACATTCTTTCCTCTTACTTTTATACATTTCTTCATCTGACTTTTTTAAAATCTCCTTCATACCTATGCTGGCATTTGTGGCTGTAAAATGGCCAAGCGCAACACTTATGCTAATGCTTTTTTCTTCCAAGTTAAAATTGTAAATTTTTTTCTTTAATTGTCTCAGCTTTTTTTCTGCTGTGCTTTGTGCTGTATTGGGCATTAAAACACAAAACTCATCTCCCCCTATCCTGGCAATAACATCACTTTTCCTGAAAATAGAAGAAAATATTTCTGCCACACCTTTAATTGCTAAATCGCCTATGCTGTGACCATATTCATCATTGATGTCTTTTAAATGGTTAATATCTGCAGTAACTACAGTAAAAGGCAAAAAACGGGAAAGGTCCCTACCAATCCTTTGAAGCTCTTCTTCAAAGTAACTTCGGTTATACAAAGAAGTAAGGAAATCATGATAGCTTAAGAACCTGAAATTTTCTTTTAATTCTTCAATTTCATCATACCTTCTGGCATTAAATATGGCTAAACCGAAAACTCCCCTAAAAGAGAGTATCTCATTTAGGTATCTTTTAAGGTACTTCTCAATCTCTATCCCTTCCACCAGCACATATCCAAATTTAGTGCCTTTATAGCTGATTTCCAGCAAAAAACTGTCTTTACCCACCACCCTATATTCCTTTACTTTCTCTATATTGCACAAATCCAGCATCTTTTCTTTAGCTTCCTTGCTTGTACGCATCAGATTTTTCCTTTTTTTTCTCTTCCGTAAAACCTAGCCATCTGGTTATTTTCAACTAATCCATAAAATATCTTTTTTGGCCTAAACAGGATATCAAATAAAGTAAATATTTTTTTAATTATTTCCTCTTCACTAATAATGTTTACCAGTTCTTTTAATATATCAAAAGTAAATTCATAGGTAGCTATTTTATTCCCTGCTTTTGCAATTTTGCGCTGGTATTCAAGTCTGGATTTTTCTTTTTCCCAGGAAAAATTGAGATTTTTTATTACAAGCTCAAGATGCCCTAAACCGGCTTCAAAAACTTCATACCCCAGGTCAAGGTAATTAGAAAGATTTACAATATTTTTCCTGGCTTCAGGATCAACCCCGGTATCAAGCAGCAATAGTTTATTTGAGGATTCACTGAAAAAGTCCCGGGCAGTTTTCTTATCAAAGCCCCAGCTATCTTCTATTACAGTTTCCCACTGCCTGAGCAGACCCGGATACAATAAAAAATATTTATTGTCTATCAAGCTTTCTACCATATCAGAATTTATTAAAAAATTCAGGCAGTTTTCCTCCTGCACCAGGTGAACCTTATCTTTTATGTCTTTTTTAAATTCAATACCTTTTATACAAAATGGGCCGCATATTACTTCTAATTTTCCGCATTCCTTAAAATCACTTTTGGAAAAACAGAAGTTTTCTGTATCTTTTTTTAACCTTTGCACAAAACAGTAAGGATTAAAATAGGATGCCTGGATATCTTTGAATTTATTTTTTTTGAGGATTGAGTCAATTTCTTTTTTGAAATTCCCGCAAGCAAGCAGGCATAACTTATCAGCCATAATCCTTAATCCAATCCAGGGGATACCCTCCCCATCTGTCCACCGCTTCCCTTAATGCCAGCAAGGTCTCATCGCTTACAAACCATGGTATTTCACCGTGGTTATCAGAAATTATAAAGCCCCCGCCGGTGCCAGCTTGCAGGATAATGCTTTTTACTTGCTCCTCTGTTTTTTTTCTATCCCATTTTCGCATGCCAATGCCATTTAAATTACCCATGGCAGTTAACTTTCCATAACATTTATTCTTTATCATGGTAAGGTCTTCTAGACAGCTTACCCCCACTATCTTGGTTTGGGTTTCAGCTACTTGGTCTAGCAAGCGGTAGCTTCTCCCAGATGCAAAATGGGTGGCAGTCGGAGCATTGATGCTCCTTATTACTTCCTTGGCAATAGGAAATCCAAACTTTAAATAATCACTCTTTTCAATAATGCTAGTTGAAGAAAAGGGGTCAAAATAGCAGATGGCGTCAGCCCCTGCATCAACCTGGGCATTTGCCCACTTGATGCAAAAATCTTTGTTTATTTCCATCAATTTTTTAAATAATTCTCTTTCCTGGTAAAACAGGTCAAGGTACCGGTCAAAGCCCATTTGCATAATGGGAACAGAAAATGGAGACATAACCACCCCAATTATGGGCACCGCCCCCTTTGCTTTTTCACTTAATACAGATATAGTTTTTAATACTTTTTTAAGTGGTTTTGACTCAGATATTTTGGGTGCTTCCAATCCATTTATTTTCTTCTTGTTGCCAATAATTGGCTCTCCGCTATTGGGAGGGCCATCTTCTACAAAAATAACTTCTCCGCCCCAGGCTTCTATTTCTATAGCAGCATAGTAAAGACTGTAAAAGCAGTCATTCTGGTATTTTTCCCTTAACCTCAATTGCCCTTCTGCGACATAGTCAGGCTTAGAAAAATACTCTTTAATGCCCAACCCTAACTCTTTTGCTCCATGTAGGGTTAACATTAAAAATAAGGGGATCTTATCAGGCTCCTTAAACTGTATAGCCTTTAGGACTCTTTCCATTGGAGATTGCTTGCCCTCTATGCTCATGCTTGTCTCCCGGTTGCCCTGTTTACCAAATTTATGGCATCACTTGCACTGCTTCCCATAGCATCAGCCCCAACTTCCTTCCACAGCTCACTGTCAAACAGGAAAGGGGCACCGCCTACAAATAATCTTGGGCGGTTGTTTTTAAATTTAGAATTAAATTTTTTTATATGCAGTGCTGATGATAGCATTAAGGTTGATATCAATAGTATGTCAGGCTTATCCCGGTTAACCCTTTCTGCAAGTTCACTAACACTTACTCCATGACCATAATCTACTATATCGTACCCATTTGAACGCAGTGCCGACCTTACAAGCCTTTTGCCCAGCAGGTGGTAATCTTCAAAAACTGCAATTGCCAGTTTAGGAGTAGCTTTTCTTTGGACGTTACTTTCTGGCAGTAAAGCATCCACAATCTCTTCGCATAGCTTGCTGATTATATAAAGCTGGGATAAAGATATGAGGTCAGATTCCCATTCCCTTCCTATCCTTTCCAGGGTTGGGCTTACCACTTTTTCTATAGCATTTACCACCCCTTCTTCTTTATTAAAATGTTTTAGGTATTCACAGATATTTTCAGATACCTTTACTTTATCCAATATTAGTAAAGACTCGTAAAAGTCCTTTTTATATTCTTCTAATCCCTGCATTTCCCCTTAAGCCTTTTGCATTAATTTTAGCATATAATATTTTCAGTTAGAATTGTTTAATTATAAGCAATTAATTTTTCTGCTGCCAACTATATCACAATAAAAATGCTGCAGCAAAGCCTATCTTACCCTTTCTGTAACAATATTGGACCCAGGCATATTTTTCCTAATATCTGCATAATCCAAGCCGCATTCCCTATTAAGCATTCCCATAATCCTTGTCAGTCCAAACCCACCCTGGCATCTGCCAGTAGTTGCCTTGGTCTTAAACTTTATTGCATCCAATGTGGTTGCCGGAATGGGGGAATTTATAGCATTTACAATATCGCCTTCAGTTATTTTCTCACATCTGCATGCTATCCTTCCAAACCGCTCCTCCTTTGCCAGCCATTCCTTTTTTTCCTTTAAGCCAAGTTCCCTGAACAGCGGCTTTAAGCTATATTTGGCTTTCTTTTCTGGTTGTCTTACCAGCCCAAACAATTTATCCACTTTAGCAAAAACATGCTCTGTAATGGCAGGCGCAGAGCTTAACCCTGGAGAATCTATGCCTATCAGGTTAATAAGGCCATCCATGCTCCCGGTATCTATAATAAAGTCATGTCCTGATACAGAAGACCTGATTCCAGAAAATGCGGTTATTATTTCTTTTTTTTCAATATCCGGAATTATCCTCCTGGCTCTTCCCAGGACCTCCCTATAGCCTTCTCTGGTTGTGGAGGTATCATATTTGTCCTTTATCTTTACTGAATTGCCGCCAAAAATAATATTTCCGTTAACTGTAGGAAAAACAGCTACACCCTTACCATGTGGAGTGGGAACCGGAAAACAAGGCCTTCTTATAAAATCCCTATATTTTTTATCTAAGATATAGTATTCGCCCTTTCTTGGAATTATTTTAAACCTGGAAATCCCAGCCATTTTTGCAATACCTGCGCTTTCAACCCCTGCACAGTTTATCACCACACTGCACTGGTATTGCCCCTTATCTGTTCTCAGGCCCACAACTTTTTTCCCATCCACTATCAGGCCTTGCACATCATTTTCAAAAATGAAGTCAACCCCGTTTACTGCCGCATGCTCTGCCAGGGCTATAACTAACCTGTGTACATCCACTATTCCCGCAGTGGGAACATGAAGGGCACAAATAGCCCTGGGGCTGGCATTAGGCTCCATTTTTTTAAGTTCATGTTTGCTAATTATGCTTACGCCCCTCACGCCATTAGCCTTCCCCCGCTCTTCTAACTTTTCCAGCATTTCCAGCTCATGGCTTTCTATGGCTATTACCAGCAATCCAGTCCTTTTAAAGCCAACTCCTAAATCTTTGCAGAGGCTTGAGAACATCCTATTGCCCATTACATTAAATTTAGCTTTCAGCGTCCCTTCCCTGGCATTATGGCCGCCATGTATAACCCCGCCATTAGCCTTGCTCTGCCCCCCGCATACATAAGAATTTTTCTCAACAACACCTACCTTCAGGTTATAGAAGCTCAGTTTCCTTGCCACCGAACATCCTATAATCCCTGCCCCTATTATTATTACATCATATTTTTTATCTTTAGCCATAATTTATAAATGGAATAATTTAACAATTTATTTTATACTTTAAACTCAAATTTATCTAAAATTATTTTAAAAAAATAATGGTTTCTTTTCTATATTTACTGCTAGTTGGCTTAACTGCAGGCTTTATAGGCTCACTAATAGGGATAGGCGGGGGGATAATTATTGTCCCCATGTTAACACTGCTGCTGGGCATTCCCATCCATTATGCTATTGGCACCAGCATAATAGCAGTGCTTGCTACCTCGATTTCTGGCTCCAGGAGGTATATTATAAAGGAAATTACCAATATAAAGCTAGGGCTGTCCCTGGAAACTTTTACTGCTGCAGGAGGGATAGTGGGAGGAATAACTGCAGCCTACCTTAAAAGCAACATACTATATGGCCTATTTGGGGCATTTATGTTAATAACCACTGCAATAATTTATAAAAAAAATAAGACAAACAGGGGCAAGGATAAAATATACCAGGCTAAAAATCCCTCATTGTATAGCTCTTACTACATAAACGGGAGCAATAATAAAAAAGTTGATTATGATGTTAGAAATGTTCCCCTAGGGTTTGGGGCCACTTTTTTTGCAGGGATTACATCAGGTCTTCTGGGTATTGGTGGAGGTGCAATAAAAGTACCTACCTTAAACCTCTTAATGGATGTCCCCTTAAAAGCCACCACTGCCACCAGCAATTATATGATTGGTATAACTGCCGCTGCATCTTCTATAATTTACTTTGCTAATGGATTTATTGATCCCTTTATTTCTTCAGCCGTAGTTGTAGGAGTACTTGCAGGAGGAACCCTGGGCTCATTTGCGGCCGGCAAAGCTAAAACCATAACCATAGCAAAGATAATGATTGGTATATTTATAATAATTGGCATCAACATGCTGTTAAAGGCATTCGGGATAAGCTTGTATTAATATGGAAAAAAAGAAATTTATAGCAAAATATTTATACTGGATATTTACAGCAGGATTAGCCGCCAGCCTGGCCTTTATGCTTGCTGGCTATATATATGCAGTAGCTTCAGGCATGGAGCTTGAGGTAAAGCCCGGCTACTTTTCTAAAAGCCTTGATGGGATAATTTACAGCATTAAGGAATTTTCCCCAGTATCGCTTTCATACTTGGGCCTACTTATCTTAAATTTTACTCCTACTGCAGGAGTCATTTTTTGCATTTTCTACTATTTAAAAAATAAGCAGTATAGATTTTTTTTCATAGGGATAGCGATACTGTTAGTGCTAACTTTAGGAGCCGTAATTGGTTTTTTAAAATGATGCTGCTTAGCTAAACTCCGAAGTAGCTGGCTGAAGAATAAACAAATATAGAATATCCTAGGAAAAGAAAGCATTAGGCCTTCTATGCTGTAGAGACTGAAACAAAATTTTTGGTTAAAAGTCTTGAGGATAATAAAAAAAGGCTCCCGTAGGAGCCTTTTAAGTAATTTAAGAAATTACATTTACAACCTTGTTTTTGGAAAATTCCACCTTGCCGTCAGTCTTTGCAAAAAGGGTATAATCCCTTCCCAAGCCAACATTCCGGCCTGGCTTGTATCTTGTTCCTCTCTGCCTCGCTATAATGCTTCCTGCTTTAACGTATTCTCCGGCAGAACTTTTTATTCCCAAAAATTTCGGATTGCTATCTCTTCCATTTCTACTGCTTCCAGCACCTTTTTTGGTTGACATATAACCACCCCATTATTTTATCTTTATTTTCTCAAGATGTAGCACAGTTAGCGGTTGCCTATGGCCTATTTTCCTCTTATACCTTTTCTTGGCCTTCATTTTAAAGGCAATCAGTTTATCGCCCTTTATATGGTCTTTAATTGTAGCTTCCACTTCCGCCTTATCTATAACTGGGTTTCCAATCTTAACCTCGCCATTATCAGAAACCATATTAACTTCTTTTATCTTTATCTTGTCGCCTTTTTTACCTTCTATCCTGTCAACTACTACATCCTGGTCTTCTTCTACTTTATATTGTTTGCCGCCTGTACTAATTATTGCGTAAATTTTGGCCTCCTTGATCAACAAATAATCCTTAAATCACAGATTGAAATCTTAACATATATTATAATATAGTGTCAATCAATATTTAAGCCAGTGTTATTTATCATTGATATTGCCCAAGGCTCCCAAATTAATCCAGCCTTGGAGACTTTAGAACAAAAGTAATTTAAATACCAGCTATACAAATTACTGCCTGTTATAGCTAATTTCGGTTATTTAGGAGTGTCACTGATTTTTGGCAAACCTAGCCTTAATGCCCTCAAGCCATTAAAAACTACCAGAATTGTTGCTCCAACATCAGCTATTACCGCCATCCAAAGAGTAGCTATCCCCAACCCTGCTAATATTAAGAAAGCTATCTTTATTGCTATTGCAAAAGATATATTTTGTTTTATCAGCAAGGTTACCTTTCTGCTAATCCTATAAATAAAAGGGATTTTGGACAAATCGTCTTTAAGCAAAGCAATATCTGAACTTTCCAGAGCAGTATCACTGCCTCCGCCTCCCATAGCTATGCCCACATTCGCTAAGCTAAGAGCTGGTGCATCATTTATGCCATCCCCAACCATAACTACATTCTTATGTTTTTCCTGGAGTCGGCTTAAAAGGTCGATTTTATCCTGGGGGAGCAATTCTGCATTAAATTCATCTATTTCTAATTCACTAGCTATATCCTCGGCAACACTTTGGTTATCCCCGGTCAACATGGCAATTTTTTTAATGCCCAGTTGTTTTAATTCTTTTACGGTTTGTTTAGCACTATGTCTTAACCCATCAGCAATAGCAATAATGCCAACAGTTTTTTCCTCCGTACCTAAGTAGACAACCGTATTGCCCTTGGATTCCAAATTTTTAACATCACTATCCACTATTTTCCCGCATAGCTTTTTTTGCTTGAAAAGCTTATGGTTTCCCAGATAATATTTACTTCCTTCTATCTCAGCTTCTATTCCCATACCGGAGAGGGAATTAAATCTATCTACTTTTAAGGGCTTGATGCTTTTGTTTTTGCCATATCCAATTATTGCTTTTGCCAGGTGATGTTCAGACATTTTCTCAATGGAATAAGCAATCCTCAAAACTTCATCCTGGCTATGGTCATTATAGGCTATAATTCTTGAAATTTCTGACTCTCCCTTGGTCAGGGTTCCAGTTTTGTCAAAAACAAACACCTTGGAGCTGCCAATATTTTCTAAAAACTCTCCCCCCTTTATCAGCACCCCGTTTCTTGCCCCTAATGTAAGGCCAGATACTATAGTAATAGGAGTGGATATCACCAAAGCACAGGGACAGGAAATTACAAGAATAGTTAAAGCCCTGTATATCCACTCCCCCCAATCAAGGTTTAGGGCCAGGGGAGGAATTATGGCAATAAAGACAGAAATTCCTATTACAATAGGCGTATAATACTGGGCAAATTTTTCAATAAACTGTTGCGTCTTAGCCTTTTTAGCCTGTGCTTCTTCGATTAGGCTCTTGATTTTTGAAACTGTAGACTGGCTAAATATTTTTTCTACCCTCACTTTTAAAGAGCCACTGCCATTTATAGAGCCAGAATATGTGTTATCTCCTTTTTCTTTTTTAACCGGTTTTGACTCCCCGGTAATAGGTGACTGGTCAACATAAGAAGAGCCCTCAATAACTTCTCCATCAAGAGGTATTCTCTCGCCAGGCTTTATTAAAATTGCTTGACCGACACTGATTTTTTCAACTTTTGATTTGATTTGATCTTCCCCTGAAAGCAAAGTAGCATAATCCGGCGATATATCCACCAAAGACTTGATAGCTCTCCTGGCCCGGTTGGTACTAAAAGATTCAAGGGTATTTGCAATATTGAATAATAACACAACTATTGCGCTTTCCATATATTCACCTATAGCAAATGCCCCTATAACTGCTACTGTAACTAAAAAATTCATGTCAAAAGATAGGCGGAAGATTGCCTTAAACCCTTTTATTGCTATAAAAAAGCCTCCTGTAATCACCGCTAGTAGAAATAAGGGCAGGGTAAACGGACCAGGAATATGTATTATATCATGTATAATGGCTACTAATGTAAAAGCACCAGAAATTATGGTTAATATTAGTTCTGTTTTTTTTCTTCTAGTCAAACCCATTTTATTTCTTTAATTCACTCTGATATATGCTTGAAAGCCACTTCCATCAACTGGGATACATGATGGTCATCTAAAGAATAATAGACCATTTTTCCTTCTTTTCTATACTTAACCAGCCCTAAATTCCTGAGCACCCTCAACTGGTGTGATATATTGGAATTGGTTGTCCCTATTACTGCTGCAATATCACAAACGCATAATTCATTCTGGAGCAGCGATGCAATTATCTTTATCCTGGTAGGGTCACTTAGTGCTTTAAAAACTAAACTTACATCTATAATAGCTTCCTGCTTGGGAAGAGTTTTTAATACTTCTGACACAGTTTCAGCATTTATAATTTTTTCTTCGCAAACTGGAGCTTGCTTGTTTTTCCCTGTTTTTCTTTTTACCATATTATATAAATATATGAACACTTATTCAATTGTCATTATAAAAAACTTCTCCTTTTAGTCAAGGAGTTTTTTCTCTTATTTGATAACCTTGGCCACTGCACTGGTTTTCGAAATGGACTTTATTTCCACTTTTACTCTCTTGCCCAGGAATTTCCTCCCATCCAGAATCTGGATCACATAACCCTCTACTCTGGACAGCGCATCACTCTTATTATGTAAATAAGGCTCTTCTACCACTAAATCAAGCACATCTCCCACCTGGAAAGGCTTGGCCGCCTGCTTAATTTCTCCCACTGAGCCTTCGGCAGCCACCACAAATGCATCCACTGGAAGGTCGTCATCACCATTTATAGCAATATATTTCTTGGTAATCTTTTCCAGGTGCCTTAAGTTCCTTCCGCCCTTGCCTATTATTAAAGCCGCAATATTGGTATTCAGCTTTATTAAAAATGCATTGGATTTACTTTCCCTGGCAAGCCTTTTTATCTTTCTTTCTATTTCCAGCCTGATAGTTTCTTCAGATTTTACATGGCCCAAGCCGCCGCAGCAGGGGCAAACCTTGCAGAGAGTGCCCAGTATCCCATCTGATACGTTCTTCCGGGTCATCTCCAGGAGGCCGAATTTAGAAAAATCGAGTACTTCATTTTTTGTCCTGTCATTTTCAAGGCACTTGTTAAACCTGTTTAAAACTTTCCTCCTGTCTTTACCACTTACCATGTCAATAAAATCAATAACTATAAGGCCACCGATATCTCTTAGTCTTAGCTGGCTACAGATAGCTTCCGCTGCCTCAAGATTAGTCCTAAGTATAGCATGGCTAGGATTTTTCCCGGAAGTATATTTTCCTGTATTTACATCTATTGAAGTAAGGCCTTCTCCATAATCAATTACAATAAATCCGCCGGATTTCAGCCAAACTTTTCTTTCTAATGCACTCTCTATAACTTCATTAACATTAAAAGCTTCAAAAAGCTCATCCTGTCCCCGGTGGATAATGATATTATTAAATCTTGAGCCGATATTTCTCAAATATTTCTGTATCTCCCTTTTAACCCCTCTCCTATCCACATAAATGGCAGTAAATTCCTCGCTAAAAATATCCCTGATCAATTTAATAACTATTGATTCTTCTTCAGACAGCAGAGCAGGCTTGTTTATCTGGGCCGATTTCTTGTTTAACCTTTTCCACCGTTTTATAAGCTGCTTTAAATCCCCCTTTAGCTGCCTCTTATTGGCTTCCTTAGCTGCAGTTCTAACAATTAATCCAAAGTCATCCGGCTTTATTTCCTCAGCTATATCCCTGAGCTTTTCCCTTTCTTTCTTTTCCAGTTTTCTGGATACGCCAACCCCGTCATTAAAGGGAGCCAGCACTAAATACCTCCCTGGAATGGAAATATAGGTTGTAAGCCTTGCTCCTTTACTTTTCATGGGGTCTTTGGTTACTTGCACCATTGCCAGTTGTTTAGGTTTTAAAACATGCTGGATTTTTCTTGGCCTGACTTCACTGCTATCAACATCCATGTCATAATCTATTTCATTAATATACAAAAACGCATTCTTGTCAGCACCAATGTCAACAAATGCTGCATCCAGGCTGGGTATAACATTTTTAACCTTTCCCAGGTAAATATTGCCAACCATCGATTTCTTAGCTTTCCTGTCAAAGTACAGCTGTACTACTTGCCCTGACTCCAGTATAGCTACCCTGGTTTCATTCTTGTCAGAGCTAACTAACATTTCTTTCTTCAATTTTTAAATCAAACTCCTTCTTTTAATATTTCTAAAGGGGGCTTAAAATTGCCTTCCCTTATTATAAACATCTCTTTTTTTATGGCTTTGACCACACTGATATTATAATTTTTTATAATATCAGTAAAATAATCGTAAAAGTAATTATATTTAAATATGCTATTATGTTTATTTTTAAAGAGTTTAGCATAACCATACAGATTTATTAATAATAATCTATTTTCCTCCCTTATGTTCATGCTATGGATGGAATCCTTCAGTGAAGGCTCTCCCAGGACATCAGCCTCTAGCTTATCTATATCCATATTTTCCCCCGGCCTCATTTTAAAAACATATAAAGCTGCGGCGATATCCTTCATAAGGCTAGGTAACTTTTTGTCTACATTTGCCGCCCTGGTAATCATCAGCTCCGGCTTCAGCTGGCGGTTTAGGGTTTGCTTGAAGTTTTTTGCATCTAAATAATCCTTTAGCCAGGCATCCGAGTATTCTGCAAAGCTTTCAACCCCCAGAGGGGTGGGGTTACTGAAACTTATTTTGGGCTTGGGGTTAAACCCCCGGCTATATTCTATTTCTATTCCAGCCCTCTTGATAGCCCTGATAATAAACCTGGTAATATCAAGGTGGGATAGGTATTTGAATTTACCTTTTTTTGTAAACTTAAACCTGATCATGCTGCTTTGCATATTCTTCTGCTTTCATGTATTGCTTTTTAAAAAACCCTTTTTTTACCCCTATATCTATTTTATCCCAGGGGAGTATTTCATCCAGTCCGTAATCTCTTTTGTAAAAACCTATATCTATCCCGCAGGAGCTAAAAGCCCTCTCCCAAATGCTGTAATCAAATTGATCAGTCCAGTTATCAAGTTTAGCCCCCAGACTATAGGCTTTTGCGATTACCTCTGAAATCCTGGTATCGCCCCTGGAGAGGGCAGTTTCCAGCCTGCTTTTCTGAGGGCTTACCCAACTTATCTTCACATACTTTCTAGGTAGGTTTTTTAGGATATAAGAGAATTTTTTTTCAAGGTTTTCTGTGTTATCCTGGGCTGTCCACTGAAAAGGAGTGAAAGGTTTAGGGCACAAGGGGTTTATGCTCATATTTATCTTAAACCTCCTGAATTTTCTCCTGCCAAGCTCTTCCCTGGCAATATCTATTATCCTGTTTACCAGTCTAACTATAGCTTCTATATCATCCATATCCTCAAAAGGAAACCCTATCATAAAATATAGTTTTACCTTATCCCATCCTCTTTTTAAAGCAAGCCTTATGCAGCTGGCCATATTTTGCTCGGTTAGGTCTTTTCCAATTATATCCCTCATTCTCTGGCTGCCTGCTTCAGGGGCAAAGGTCAGCCCTGTTTTCCTTCCTGCCTGTATTGAATCTGCCAGGTCCAAATTGAAACTGTCCAGTCTCAGGGAAGGAAGTGACACGGAAAGCTTGCCCCCTTTTTCCAGCTTTGAGACCTCCCTTACCACTTGTTCTAGCTGTTTGTAGTCTGCTGAAGATAGGGACAGAAAAGATACCTCGTCATAGCCGGTATTCTGCAGGCCTTCAGCAGTTTGCTTTACTAAGGATACAGGCTTTCTCTTCCTTACCGGCCTGTATATAAAGCCGGCCTGGCAGAATCTGCAGCCCCTGCTGCAGCCCCTCATAATTTCCACTGCAAACCTATCATGGACAACCCTAATATTGGGAATGACTGGTTTTTTAACAATCCCATGACTGTTTAGGTCAACTTCTGCTTTTTTTACCGTGGGTCCGGTAATCTCCTTTATTTTGCCGTTTTTAAAATAATTGTAGGTGTATTCTTTGCATACATATATCCCATCCAGACTTGAAAGGCTATCAAGGAAAGCATCCTTTTTGATTTCCTTTTCCTTGTAATGGTTTATCCTTTCCAATATTTCTAAGATAATCTCTTCCCCATCTCCTATAACCATAAAATCCAAAAACTTAGACATGGGTGCCGGGTTAACGGTGGCAGGCCCGCCTGCACATACAAGGGGAAATCTTTTTTTTCTTTTTTTCCGGTCCTTTTCAATGCCTGACAAATCGAGCATATTAAGAAGGTTAGTATAAGATAGCTCATGGGAAAGGCTAAAGCCTAAAAAGTCAAAGCAATCCAGAAATATCCTATTCTCCAGCGAAAAAAGCTTTACCTTTTCTTGCCTTAATTTCTCCTCGAAATCAAGCCAGGGTGCAAAAACCCGTTCTGCACTGAACTTTTCTTCCCTATTTATAATGTCATACAGTATCTGCAGCCCTAAATTAGGCATGCCCACTTCATATGTATCAGGAAAAGCAAGGCAGGCAAGCACAGGGTTTATATTCCTAATCTGTCCGATATTCTTGCTTTTGGTTCCTATTTCACTATTAATATATCTTCCAGGCTTTTGAATGCCTTCCAGCAGTTCTTCCAGTTTTTTATATTCTAAATAATCCATATATCAGTCAAATTCCTCATAAGCGATTTCATGATATTTTCTAAGCTCCCTATTCCGGTATACATTTTCCACTATGGCTATGCCAATAAACAGGCTTACCAGCATGGATCCTCCATAGCTTAAGAAAGGCAGGGGTATTCCTATTATGGGCATAATACCTATGGTCATCCCTACATTTATAATCATCTGGGATAGAAGTATAAAGGCAATCCCTGAAGCAATAAGTGCTCCAAATCCATCTGTAGCCTTCCTGGCTATAACCAGGCACCGCCATATTATAAGGGCTAGCATAAGTATTACAAAAGCTGCCCCTACAAACCCCAGCTCTTCGCCTACCACTGAGAAAATAAAGTCTGTCTGATGTTCGGGCACGTAGTTTAGGTTGGTTTGTTTTCCCAGAAAAAGGCCCTTGCCAAATAATTCACCTGATCCTATTGCCAGTTTTGACTGGTATAAATTATAGCCTGCGCCTCCTTCCTGGATATCCGGCTTTATAAATACCAGTATCCTGTCCAGCTGGTATTGCTTAATTATCCCCAGGTTAAGCCCCAGGAAAATGCCTCCAGCGCTCAATCCCAGAAATGAAATAAAATAAAGGAGGTTTGCCCCTGAAACAAAAAGCATTCCCATATATACAAGGTAAAATATTAACGCAGTTCCAAAATCATTCTGCATTATTACCAGACCCATACAGCTAAAGGCAATAGCTGCAGAGGCCATGACCTTTTTAAAGCCAACCCTGTTTTCTTTTTCCCCTTTCCATTTTGAAAATGCAGCAGCCACAGTTATAACCATCAATACCTTGGATACCTCAGAAGGCTGGAAAGAAGAAAACCCCAGGTCTATCCAGCTTTTGGAGCCATGGACTTCATAGCCGAATATAAGGACTGAGACAAGCAACCCGATATTTATAATGATAGCCAGCCAGAAGTATTTCTTTAGCTTCCTGTAGCTAAAAATCTGGACAAGTAAAAATAATATTAAGCCTGTTATAACCCAAAAGCCCTGTTTTTTTAGGTAGAAAGCAGAATCGGTTATTCCTCCCGGCAGGCTATACCTGGTGGCGCTATAGATTACCAGCAAGCCAAAACCTGAAATAACCAGCACAGAAAGGAACAGTACAAAGTCAAACTTCAGCCCATTTTGCTTTTTCTTTTTTTCAGTAAAATCAAGCATAATCACTCTATATTAAATAATATCCTGTAAATATCTTCTGCAATTGGAGCTGCTGCTGCAGAGCCTCCCCCTGCTTCTTCCAGCATTACCGCCACCACGTATTTAGGGTTGCCGATAGGAGCATAGCTTCCAAACCATGCATAATCCTGTTTTCCCGATACCTCTGAGGTACCAGTCTTGCCTGCCACTGGTATCTCATCTAAAGGGAATCCCAGGAACCTGTAAGCTGCAGTACCTTCCTCCACTACTAACTTGAGTCCTTCTTCGATCATATCCACATAATCTTCATTTAAATCTATATTCCTGTAATCCTGTTTTTCTATTTCCAGAACCAAATCCCCTTTATAATCTTTAATTTCACCCACTAAGTGGGGAGGATGATATATACCCCTGTTGGCAAGAATCATATAAGCCTGGGCCAGCTGCAGGGGTGTAGCGAGCAGGTCACCCTGCCCAATGGCCATATTGACTGTATCACCAGGATACCATACAGTCTTTTCCACCTGGCTTTTAAAATATTCTTGTTTCCACTCTCTGTCAGGAACCAACCCTTCATCTTCGTAAGGCAGGTCTATGCCTGTTTTAGAACCAAAACCAAACAGCCTGGAATATTTTTGCAGGAGCTCATTTTCGTTTTTATTCTTTACAAATAACCTGTAGCCAACCTCGTAAAAGAAGCTGTCACAGGAATTTTTTATCCCCCCATAAATGTTTAAAGTTCCATGCCCGCTTTTCTTCCAGCAAAATTTAGGGTAACTGCTTCCAAGACCATACCAGGCCCCTCTGCAGGTAACCGTTGTATTTTCATTTATCACTTCCTCAGCCAATCCTGCATAAGCAGTTGCTATTTTAAAAGTAGAACCAGGGGCAAAAGACTTTACTGCCCGATTATTTAAAGGCTTGTGATTTTGAGGAGCATTTAAATGCTGCCAGTCATTTTCTGATATTCCCCCTATAAACATTTCAGGGTTGAAAGTGGGATAGCTGGCCATTGCAATTACCTCTCCGCTACTAGCCTCAAGCACCACCACAGCTCCACCCGGCACATTGTAATTTTGTTCACTGTCTTCTGGCGCTTGTTCCCTTCTTTCTAGGATTGACTGGTATAAAAGCTCTTCAATTTGCCGTTGTACCTCTATGTCCACAGTCAGGTAAATATCATTTCCGGGGATAGGTTCCACTTTTTCTACTATCTCTACCGGCCTTCCCAAACGATCTACCTCATAGGTTTCCTTGCCCTTAATACCCCTAAGGATTTGTTCATAAGATTGTTCAACCCCACTAACCCCTATCTGGTCTCCACCCTCATAAGCTGAATACTTTTCTGATTCTAGTTTCTCTTCATCTATCTCACCAATGTAGCCTAATATATGCGAAGCCAGGGAACCATAGCTATATTCCCTTAAAAATATATCAACTACCTCAACTCCTGCCAGCTCCCCAGCATTTTCCTTAAAATAGACCAGGGTCTCCTTGCTTATGCTGTAAGCTAACATCATCCTGTCCAGGTATGAAACATTAACGCTTTCAAGCTTATCTACAAGCTCCTGGTACCCTATACCAAGTTCCCTGCTTAATGTCTCAAGGGTGCTTTTGTCATTTAAAGCAATAAGCGGTTTTACAGAAATTGCGGGAACGGGAACACTTTTTACCAGCAATTTTCCTTTCCTGTCATAGATATTTCCCCGTGGAGCAGGCACGCTTTTAGTCCTTACTATGTTTTCTTCAGCCATTTCTGCATACAATGGCCCGCTCATAACCTGCAGGTAATACAGGCGCACAGCAAGCACTATAACTGCCAGTGCCAGAAAATATATGGTTATTTTAATTCTCTTCTTCATTCCTAAATCCCAAAATCCACTTTTTCTCCTGCCCCCAATTAATCAGGGGGAACACCAGGAAAACAAGCCCTATGCTAAATATGGGCTTAATTAAGATCTCCCTGCCTAGCTGCATTATATCTAAATTGAAGTTAAACAGGTAACGGAGCATACTTTCTACAAAGATATTCACCTCTGTTATGAGAAATATTATAAGGGTGAGGGAAAATGCTTTTCTCTTTATACCCAGATCCATTACCCTTGAAGCAAGAAAAGCATTTAAGGTATAGATAAAAGCGCTTATACCCACAATATTTCCTACCATAAGGTCTAAAATCATACCTGCAGTAAATCCAAAAACCATTCCGGTCAATGCTCCGTCCAGAAGCGCAATGCACACTACCGTTACCATCACCAGGTCAAAGCTTACAGAATACATTTTCAGATACTCTGCAAAAGAGACCTGCACCAGCAAAAATAATATTAGTATTATAAAATGGATATATTTTCTAAATAGTTTCATTTTTCTTTGATTACCATTACATACTCTAAGCTCCTGAAATCAGCAAAGGGCTCTACTTCAACTTCCATATATGCTTCCCCTGCTTTTTCCTCAATATATTTTATCCTCCCAACCGGCAAGCCTGCAGGGATACCTTCACTATATTCGGAAGTCATAATAATATCCCCTACAAATATGTTCTCCTCCTTGGGTATATACCTTAAAAACATTCTTTTATCCGCACTTCCTTCCAGTATACCCAATACCCTGGAAGTCAGGATCCTGCAGCCAATAGTTGACTGGGAGTCATTTAAAAGCCTTACCATGGAGGTTTTATCCCCGCAAACTCGTATCACCCCTATAAGGCCGGCATCATCTACCACTGCCATTCCTTCATAAATTCCCTCGTTTTTGCCAACATTTAGCATAACCTCAGATTGCCAATTGCTCTGGTAGTATCCAATTACTTTAGCGGTAACTGTTTTGTATCCGTTTTTTTCTTTTAAATCAAGCAATTTCCTTAAGGCATTATTTTCTATCCTTAAATTTATGCTTTCCACATATTTTTTCCTAAGCTCGGCATTTTCCTGTTCAAGCCCGGCATATTTTTCCCGGAGGTTAATGTAATCCCTAACGCCGTTAAAAAACCCCATAACAGGGGAAAATACGGAAAACATTTTTTCCTGGACTGGCTTAAAGAAATCCAAAACCCTAGACTTGATGTTATTTACAAATTCCAGGTCCCTGAAGCTAATGGTAATAACAACTATACACAGAACAATAATGATTATAAATACAACAATATTTCGAAATTTTTTATTTAAAAATACCATCAAACATTGTTCTTATAGTTATTGCCTTGAAAATTTCAGATACCTTTTTAGCCTGTTAAAGTCTTCAACGCATTTGCCTGCACCAATAGCCACTGAAGCCAGGGGATTTTCTGCCTGGTAGACAGGGCAGTGGGTTTCCCTGCTAATCCTTTCAGTTAACCCCTTCATGAGAGAACCGCCTCCAGTAAGCACTATGCCCCTCTTCATTATGTCTGAAGATAGTTCAGGCGGGGTACTATCTAATACTTCAATTACAGCATTTACAATGTCATTTATTCCTTTTTCTAATGCTTTCCTTATTTGCTGGCTGGTAACAATTATAGTTTTAGGCAGACCGGTAACCAGGTCCCGGCCATTTACTTCCATCTTTTCTTCATTTTCCAGGGGGAAAGCTGACCCAATCTCCATTTTAAGTTTTTCTGATGTCCTTTCCCCCAAAAGGAGGTTATGCTCTTTTTTAAGATAATAAGTTATGTCCTCATCCAGCTCATTTCCACCCATTCTAAGGGACTGACTAACCACAATCCCACCCAGGGAGGTAACCGCTACCTCCGAGGTACCTCCGCCTATATCAACCACCATACTGCCAGTAGGCTCGTCAATAGGCAGACCTGCGCCAATTGCAGCAGCCAGGGGTTCTTCAACAATGTAGGCGGCCCGCGCCCCGGCTTGCTCCGTAGCTTCAATTACTGCCTTCTTTTCCACGGGAGTAATACCGGAAGGAACGCATATAACAATTCTTGGCCTGGCTATACCTAAATTACGGTGCACTTTCTGTATAAAATATCTGAGCATTTTTTCGGTAGTGTCAAAGTCTGCTATAACCCCATCTCTTAAAGGGCTTATGGCAACTATGTTGGCCGGGGTTCTACCCACCATCCTCTTTGCTTCTTTGCCCACAGCCAATATTGTATTTGTATTCTTATCTATGGCTACTATGGATGGCTCATCTAAAACTATGCCCTTGCCTTTGACATAAACCAAAGTATTGGCAGTGCCAAGATCAATGCCCATGTCTTTTCCAATAATGTTTAGAAAAAATTCAAACATCTACAACTCCTTATTCTTTATAAAATTTTATAATTAACCTTTTCTAACAGGCTGATAAATTTAGCTAAAGGCAGGCCCACAACATTATAGAAGCATCCGTTGATCCTTTTTACCAAAACTGAGCCCAAGCCCCCTATATTATAACCGCCAGCTTTATCGAATACGTATTCCTTATCCAGGTAACTGTTTATCAAGCCCTCATCTAGATCCTTGAATTCAACCTCTGTCCTTTCAAAATCAGTATAATAGTTACCAGTTACGGAATCCAAAATGCATACCCCCGAAATTACATCATGGGTTTTGCCTGAAAAGCCTGTTATAAAATGCCTGGCTTCCGCCCGGTCTTTTGGTTTTCCAAAATATTTACCGCCCATATATACTATTGTATCAAACCCTGCAATAAAGTAACTGCTTCCCGTTCCTAAATTAGCAGATACATTTCTGGCTTTTATTATACTATTCTTAACTACTGTTACCTCTGGGTTTGCCAGCCTTACTTCCCTGCAACCTGTAGGCTTTTTTACCATAAAGCTCACACCCAGAAGCTCAAGCACTTCCTTCCTCCTAGGAGAAGTTGAAGCCAACACAATCTTTTTATTTTCTTCTTCCAACATCCGCAAGTAAAAATGCTAGTAATAAGCCTATTATAGCACCTAATGTTATATTAACGTGAATGCTAAAACTTAAATCTATCAGATACAAGTTAAGGCTTAAAGAATCTGTACCTACTTTAAGGCCCTTATCTAAAATAGGAATAGTGTCACTGAGTACATGACCTAGGATTGCCCCGATTATTCCGCCTGCTAAGACTATAAAGAAAACTACTATGCCCCTTCTACTTTTCATAAACACACACCTTAACCTTAATTTATATTAGCCAAAAAATAATTTTATTTCCTTTTCCGCACTTTTTACTGAATCAGACCCATGTATTACATTAATGGTCATGTCCTCTCCAAAGTCTCCCCTTATAGTGCCTTTAGCAGCTTTCCGGGAGTCAGTAGGGCCCATCATTTGCCTAGCTCTATTTATTGCATCTTCCCTTGAGACCACCATTACCACACAACAGTCAGAGGTAATGTAGCCCAGCAAGTGCTCAAAAAAATCCTTGTCCCTGTGTTCGCTGTAATGTTTTGAGGCAAGGTCCCTGTCTATTTGCATCATTTTCATCTTCTCAATAAGAAACCCCTCTTTTTCAAAACGGGAAATAATTTCTCCCACTACTTTTTTTCTAACTGCATCCGGCTTTATAATTATCAAGCTTTTTTCAATCTTACCCTCAGAACAGTTTCCCTTACGGTCAGCCATCAATCCTCCAGACTATTGTGTAGTTTTACAATAAGGACAAACCTTCCAGTCAAGCTGTAAGGGCTTGCCGCAATTAATGCAGGAGTTTTTAAGTTTTTTCCTGCAATGGGGGCATATCAAAAAATCATCTTGCACCTTTTTGCCGCATGCCGGACACCTGCTGCCCTTGGCATTAAGCAGCTGGTCCATCCTCCTTATCTCCAGCTCCCTTTCCACTACATCATCTACATACTCCGGCGGCCTTAATATGAGGTAAAGTACAAGCCCTATATAATTTAACACCAGCACTACCAGGGCCCAAAACACAGCACTTGTATTTCTCAGCCTTGCATCCCGGTAAGCCCAGTAAACAAATGCCAACCATATAATAACCAGTATAAAGATTATCCCCCTTATAAGATAGCCCCAGATAGGGTTTTTAAAGAAAGCTATGATATTATTTAAATACTCAAATAGGTCCATAAATCCTCCAAGTGGGTTAGTAAATTTTAAAATATTATTATACTATATGCTCCAAATTAGTTATTGAACCAGTAATGCATATAATATCACTACTATCAGCTATATTTAAAGCAAAATTTAATGAATTTTCTATATTATCAATTTTATAAATCTGGCCTATCTTTATATGGCTATTTTCCATAATTTTTAAAGTTTCTGACTCCAGCGAGTCAATATCCAGACTCCTTTGGTTATTGCTGGAAGTAAGTATCAAAGTATCTGCAACCTTTATAATTTCCCTTAACATGGCCTTGTAATCCTTATCTTTTAACACCGCAAATATTATTATCTTTTTTTTGCCCTTAGAATATTTGTAGACATTACCGGCAAACTTGCAAATCCCCTCAGGGTTATGAGATGCATCAGCCACCACCAGAGGCTCTTTTTTCATTACCTGGAATCTCCCCTCTACCTTTACCTCTGATATGCATTCTTTTAAGTTATCCAAATCTAGCTTCCCCATATACAATTCAGCCAAAGCAACTGCCAGAAGCAGATTTTGGGCCTGGTAACTTCCAGCCAGGTTTAGCTCAAGGTTTCGGTACCGATCCTTTATCCCTTTTAGGTCCATCCTGTAGCCAAACCCTTTATCTTTTATGTTTTCAATAAAAAAATCTTTTCCTTGCACATAAAGCCTTGAGCCAGTGCTGGCTACTTTTTTCTTAACAACTTCCAGCACTTTCTTATCCTTTGACAAAACAGCTACCTCAGCGCCTTCCTTTATTACCTCTGCCTTTTCTTTAGCTATCTCTGTAATACTATTTCCCAGAATCCGGGTGTGCTCCAGGCTCACTCCGGTAAAGCCCACCACCAGGGAATCTGCAATATTGGTAGCATCCCACCTTCCCCCCATTCCTGCTTCCATCACCATAACATCCAAGTCTTTTTCTTCTGCAAATAAAAAGGACATCGCCGTAAGTATCTCAAACTGGGTAATGGGCCCATCCAAGTCTAGCTTATTTACTTCCTGTATATAAGGGTATAGCTTGTTAAAAATTGAGCTAAATTCCTTTTTACTAATATTTTCGCCATTTGACCAGAACCTTTCAGTATAACTTGTAATGTGGGGTGATACGTGATAGCCACAGCTTATTCCCTGACCATGCATAATGCTTGCTGCCATGGCAGTAGTAGATGTTTTGCCGTTTGTGCCAACCACATGAATAAAATCTTTTTTTTTATGGAGGTTTCCTAAAAGCTCCAGGATTTTTTTAATCCTTACCAGGCTCGGCTTGATGCCAAAAATAAGACAATCATCTAAATATTTAGATACCTGCCCAAAGTCCACAATATCTCTTTTCTAACTGATATTTTGCATTTTTTTAAGCTGCTCTTTTAAAACATCCAAGCTATTTTTAAACTCTTCTAACTTGTTTTTTTCCTTCTGTACAATATGATCTGGAGCTTTTTTTAAAAACTGGGGATTCTCCATTTTTTTTCTACTTTTTATAGCTTCCTTTTCCACTTTCTGGATTTCATCATTAATCCTTTTTATCTCCAGGTCAATATTTACCACATCAAGTACGTATATGTATATGCTTATTTTTTGCACAGTGGTTTTTATAAAACCTTTTTTTGCTGTTTTGCCTCCAAATTCAAGTTCTCCCATCTTAGCAAGATTTTTTATATACTGGCTGTTATCAGACAAAAAGCTGGCCTCATCCTTATTATTAGCGGCTATATTTACCTTTATCCTGCTTGAGGGGTTAATTTTAAGCTCAGATCGTATCTTTCTAATCTCGCTTATAACAGCAAACAAAGTACCTATCCTTTTTTCTACCTTCCCATCAATCTTTTTTTCATCAAGCCGTGGATACTCTTTTATTATCAAAGATTCTCCCGAATGGAATATGGTTTGCCAGATTTTTTCAGTAATAAAAGGCATGAAAGGATGAAGCATCCTCAAATAACTCTCCAGCACATGCCATAGGATATAGCGGGTAGTAATTTTATCATTTTGATCCTTGGAATAATATATCCTTACTTTGCTTGCCTCAATATACCAGTCACAGTAATCGCTCCACAAAAAATTATATAGCAGCTTGGAGGCAAATGAAAAATTATAATGGGCCAGGTATTTTTCTACTCCCTTTATGGTTTTATTTAGCCTGCCCAGTATCCACCGGTCCCAGATATTTAATTCAACCTGTTCTGGTTTTATGTCCTCTACCTCTGTCCCTTCAATATTTGAGAGCACAAACTTGGAGGCATTCCATAATTTATTGGCAAAATTTTTAGTGCCTTCTATTTTTTCATCGCCCAGCATCAAGTTCTTTCCTGGAGTAGTAAGGGAGGTTAAGGTAAAGCGCAGCACATCAGCTCCGTGCTTTTCAATCATTTCCATGGGATCTACTACATTACCCTTGGATTTGCTCATTTTTTGCCCTGAAGCATCATTTACCAGGGGATTTAGGAATACTTCTTTAAAAGGTACTTCCCCCATAAAATGCAGGCTCATCATTATCATCCTGGCAACCCAGAAAAATATTATGTCATGGGCAGTTATAAGGAGGGCTGTAGGGAAAAAATAATGGAGCTCCGGAGTATCCTCAGGCCAGCCAGCAGTTGCAAATGGCCACAGGCATGAACTAAACCAGGTATCCAGCACATCCTTATCCTGGACAAGTTTTCCGCCGCAATCTGGGCATTTTAGGGGCTCTTTTTCTGCCACCACCATCCCGCTGCATTCCTGGCAGTACCATACCGGTATCCGGTGGCCCCACCAGAGTTGCCTGGAAATACACCAGTCCCTTATATTTTCCATCCAGTTGAAATAAATTTTTTCCCACTTTTTGGGAATAAATTTAACTTTGCCCGCCTTTACAGCTTCTATGGCAGGCTGGGCAAGTTTTTTCATTGACACAAACCACTGCAGGGAAATCCTTGGCTCGATAATTGTATCGCACCTGGAACACTTTCCAATGGATGAGATATGCTCCTTATCACCCAGCAGATACCCTTTTTCCTTTAGGTCCTCTAATACTTTTTGCCTTGCAACAAACCTGTCCAAGCCATTGTAGTCTCCCCCATTTTCATTAACGGTTCCATCCCCGTTAAAGATATTTACTTCCTCAAGTTCATGCCTTTTGCCCATCTCAAAATCATTAGGGTCATGGGCTGGGGTTACCTTTACTGCGCCACTTCCAAATTCCTTATCCACAAAACTATCTTCTATTATGGGAATTATCCTTCCCACCAGGGGAAGGTATGCTTTTCTACCCTTCAGTTGGGCATATCTTTTATCTGAAGGATTTACTGCTACTGCAGTATCGCCCAGCATAGTCTCTGGCCTGGTGGTAGATACCACAATATATTCATCCTCGCTTGGTTTTCCGGAATCTTTATCTATTAAAGGATATTTTATATCCCAAAGACGTCCTCTTTTTTCAGTATGCTCTACTTCAATATCTGATAAGGCTGTCTGGCATCTCGGACACCAGTTTATCATATAATTTCCGCGGTAAATCAACCCTTCATTGTAAAGAGTGACAAATTCCCTGGTTACAGCCCCTACATACTCCTCATCTAAAGTAAACCTTTGCCTGGGCCAGTCGCAGGAACAGCCAAGAGACTTCAACTGGCTAATTATCCTGCCCCCATATTCCTGTTTCCACTGCCAGACTTCCTCTATAAATTTTTCCCTTCCCATCTCAAATCTGGAGGTTCCACGTTCCTCCAGATTCCTTTCAACTACATTCTGGGTGGCTATCCCTGCATGGTCAACTCCAGGCGTCCAGCTTGCATTAAAACCTGACATCCTCTTATACCTTATTATCACATCCTGGAGGGTGTTGTTTAAAGCATGCCCTACATGCAGGTATCCAGTAACATTGGGGGGAGGAATTACCATGCAAAACGGCTGTTTTTTTTGATCTACTTCAGCATGAAAATAATTTCTGTTTTCCCAAAACTTATATATCTTTTTTTCAAACTGGGAAGGATCATATTTCCCTTCTATGTTTTCAAACATGCCCTATGCCAGTTTCTCTTTATTTTTTAACACTTGCTTTTTTTTATTTTTAATTATCTTAGGGGCTACCTTTTTTTCAATAACTTCAGGGGTAATAATGCATTTCCTAGCACCACCCTCGTCAGGTATGCTAAACATGATATCAAGCATGTTTTCTTCCATTATGGAACGCAAGCCCCTTGCGCCAGTCCCCCTCTTCATTGCTAACCTGGCAATAGCTTTTAGGGCATCTTCTTCTATTTCCAGTTCAACATCATCCAATTCAAAAATTTTCTTGTATTGTTTTGCCAGCGCATTTTTAGGCTTTGTTAATATCTTTACCAGATCATTTTCGCTAAGGTTTGACAGTGTTGCATTGACCGGCAGCCTCCCTATAAGTTCGGGAATTAAACCAAACTTCAGTAAATCCTCGGGCATTACCTGGGGAAGTAACCAGTCTATTTTCTTTGATTTATCGGGCATCTTTTCTGCCACAAAACCTATGCTTTTCTGGTTAACCCGAGTTTCAATTATTTTATCCAACCCTGCAAATGATCCGCCGCATATAAATAATATGTTATTGGTATTTATCTGAATAAAATCCTGCTGTGGATGTTTTCTTCCACCATGAGGAGGCACATTTGCTTCTGCCCCTTCAAGTATCTTAAGCAGCGCTTGCTGGACTCCTTCACCTGACACGTCCCTGGTTATTGAAGGATTGTCTGCTTTTCTGCTTATCTTGTCTATTTCATCTATATATATTATTCCTGTTTCTGCCTTCTTTACGTCAAAATCAGCTGCCTGTATCAGCTTTAGGAGAATATTTTCAACATCCTCCCCTACATATCCTGCCTCAGTTAAGGCAGTAGCATCAGCTATACAGAAAGGAACATTTAATATTCTCGCCAATGTTTGGGCAAGCAAAGTTTTTCCGCAACCGGTTGGACCCATTAAAAGGATATTGCTTTTTTGTATTTCTACATCATCTTTTTTGCTATTGCCTTCATATTTTACCCTTTTGTAATGGTTGTATACTGCAACGGATAAAACTTTCTTGGCAGGGTCCTGCCCTATAACATAATCATTTAATGTAGAATATATTTCCCTGGGTTTTGGCAAATCACCAAAATCAAGGTCTTTGTCTTTTTCTAGCTCTTCATCTAATATTTCATTACATAAATCTATACATTCATTGCAAACGTAAACCCCAGGGCCTGCAATTAATTTCTTAACCTGATTCTGGGGTTTGCCACAAAATGAGCATTTCAAAAAGTTATTTTTATTATCGCTTTTATTCAATACAAAACACTTCCTTTACTATTTTTTATGTATTATCTCATCAACTATCCCGTATTCTTTTGAATCCTGGGAATTTAGTATGAAATCCCTTTCGGTATCTTTTTCCACTTTCTTGATATCCTGTCCTGTATGCTTTGCAATAATTTCATTAAGCAAAGCCCTTATCCTTACCATTTCCTTGGTATGTATTTCCACATCCATGGTAGTTCCGGTAACACCGCCGGATGGCTGGTGCAGCAATACCCTGGCATTGGGAAGCATAAACCTTTTCCCTTTTTCTCCAGCTAAAAGCAACACCGCTGCCGCGCTAGCTGCCTGGCCAATACAGATTGTTGACATCGGAGATTTTATAAACTGCATGGTGTCATACAAGGCCATTGCCGAGGTAACCGTACCTCCAGGACTGTTTATGTAAAGCTGGATATCTTTTTCAGGGTCTTCTGCTTCCAAATGAAGCAGCTGGGCCATAACCAGGTTTGCAACATTATCATCAATGGCCACCCCTAAAAAGATTATCCTCTCTTTTAAAAGACGCGAATAGATGTCAAAAGACCTTTCGCCCCTATTAGTCTGCTCTACTACCATCGGAACTAAATAATTATCCATAATTATCACTCATCCTTATTTTCTATTTGGGGGTCCAGAGCTTTTTCTCTGAACCTTTGTCAGTTTCTGAACCCTCTGGCACGTGAAGCTTTTTGCCGCTTTTTTTGCCTTCCTTTTTCTCTTCAACTACTTTAGCATTTTTAACCAGCAAATCAATTAAATTCCTTCTCCTAACAGAAGAGACCAGGTTTTCTTTTCCCTGGGGAGTCTTTAGGAAATCCTGTATCTTCTTTTTTTCTTCATCCTTGTTATACTGCTTAATCAGCTCTTCTTTTTCCTTTTCAATATCTTCTTCTGCAGGTTCAATGTTATCTTTTTCTTTTTTCTCCAAAGATTTTAGTAATAGGTACTCCTGGACCTCCCTTTCAGCCCTTTCCCTTAATTGTTTATTTAAGTCTTCTTCTGAAATATTTAATGCCTTCAGGTAACTTTCTTTATTTACTTTTTGTGCATTAAGGTTTCTTTCAAATTCATCGTTTAGCTGTTTTACCCTATTGTCTACCATGGCCTGGGGCGCAGTTATATTCGCTTCCCCTAACAGGTCATCTATTATCTGCTCTACAATCTTATTTCTCCTCAACTGCTTCTTCTGCTCAACCAGTTTTTCCTTAATGTCTTCCCTGAACTCTTTTTCATCCTCATATTCCCCAACATCTTTTAAGAAATTCTCATCAACTTCAGGAACTACTTTTTTCTTAATCTCTTTCAACTTTACCTCAAATTCAGCCTCCTTGCCACTTAAGTCTTTTCTCTTAATGTTCGGTGGCAGCTTGAATTTTGCTTTCTTTTCTTCTCCCTTTTTCATCCCAATCAATTCTTCCTCGAATTTGGGGGTAAGGGTTTTAGATCCAATCTCTAAAACAAAATCCTCGGCCTTCCCGTCCTCAAGTTCTTTACCATCCACGATTCCAGTAAAATCAATGGTTACATAGTCACCCTTGTCTGCAGTCTTTTTCTCATCTTCAACAGGCTCCAGAGATGAGTACTTATCCCTAATGTTGTCAATATAGCTGTCCACTTCCTTGTCTTCCACTTCTGTTGAAACAGCAGTAACTTCCCTGCCCTTGTATTTGGAAACTTCAATCTCCGGTTCTTCCGGGATCACCAGCTCAACAACTAAGGGCTTGTTTTCTACTATCTGGGTAAACTGTACCTTAGGATAGTCTATGGGAGTTATTTTTGCATTCTGTATAATCTGTGGATAAAGCCCAGATAGAGCAATACTGGCAGCTTCATTTAAAACATACTGCTTTCCGTAATTAGTATCAATAACCTGGTAAGGAATTTTCCCCGGCCTAAACCCAGGTATGTTAGCCTTCTGCGATATATTTTTGTAGGCCTTATCTATAGCTTTCCTAAACCTGGCATTATTAATTTCTATCTTAACAGTGACTTTGCTCTTTTCCTCTTTCCTGTCTAAAATCTTGTAATCCAACTAAAAGCGCCTCCTAATTTTCATTTATTTAACATTAAAAGACATATTATAATAAAAAAAAAATAAAATACAAACTCCGAGATTTAAAAATGGTGCGAGAGAGGGGACTTGAACCCCTACAGGTGTTACCCCACTAGATCCTAAGTCTAGCGCGTCTGCCAATTCCGCCACTCTCGCATAAAAATGGTGAGCCGTACAGGGATCGAACCTGTGACACCCGGATTAAGAGTCCGGTGCTCTACCAGCTGAGCTAACGGCCCCCATGCCAGGTAGATATTATAAGAAATAACAGGTTAAAATACAATAATTGGCACGCCTGGAGGGATTCGAACCCCCGACCTACGGATTCGAAGTCCGACGCTCTATCCAGCTGAGCTACAGGCGCCCATGACAAAAAATGGGGTGAGAAACGGGATTCGAACCCGCGGCCCCAGGAACCACAATCCTGTGCTCTACCAGCTGAGCTATTCTCACCACAAACCATCCGTAACCTTATTTTAACTAATTTTTAAATTAATTAAAATGGCGCGCTTGGAGGGATTCGAACCCCCGACCTACGGATTAGAAGTCCGTTGCTCTATCCAGCTGAGCTACAAGCGCATCGGGATAAAATAATACTCTAACTAAAAGCACTTTTCAAGTCAATACTCCCAGCTAAGTTATAAGCATCTCTTAAAGACTTCTATTATATCCTCTCTAGAATAATCTTCTATTTCCCATACTTCCGCAAGGTCCAGCACACTATCTGCAAGCTTGTCCAGTTCATCGGTTGGAAGGTTTGCATCCTTAAAAGATACCGGGCCACCTACTTCTTTAAACCAGCCTTTAAATGCTTCTATGCCTTTACTGGCAGTATCTTTATCATCTTTCCCTTCGATTTCCAGTACATTTTTGGAAAACCTTGCAAACCTTTTAGCCTTTTTGTCCAGCATGTATTTCATCCAGGCAGGTACAATTATGGATAAGGCAGCCCCATGAGCTATGTCATAATAAGCGCCTAGGATATGAGCAAACATATGGCAATGTACGCCAGCCCCTTCAACTCCAGCAGTACCAAGGCCATTCCAGGCCAGAGAAGCTGCCCACATTAAGGTAGCCCTTCCATCATAGTCTTTAGGCTTTTCCATTAAAATATTTGCGCTTTCCATTATAGTTTTAACCAATCCTTCCGCATATCTGTCCTGGATTGGAAGCCATACATCATCATGGGTAAAATAGCCTTCAAGTAGATGGATACAGGCATCTATAGCAGAGTAGCCGGTATATTCCTTGTTAATGGTATAAGTAACAGCTGGATCAAGAATTGACACCTTGGGAAAAAGATGGTCATCAATGAATCCAAACTTGTCATTAGTTTCTTCATTTGTCAGCACTGTCCCTCCATTCATTTCAGAAGCAGTAGCCGGTATAGTAAGCACAGTTAAAACTGGAAGTGCTTCTTTTATGTCTTCAGTTCCCTTATAGAAATCCCAAACATCTCCATCATAAAGGGCTCCTGCCGCTATTGCTTTTGCAGAATCTATAACGCTTCCTCCTCCAACTGCCAGCATGAAATCAACATTTTCCCTTTTTGCGGTTGCAATCCCTTCATTAACATGGGATAGGACAGGGTTAGACTTAACCCCAGGATGCTCAACAATTTCAAGGTTTTGTTCCTTTAATGAATTTATTACCTCATCATAGATTCCATGCTTTTTAATACTTCCTTTACCGTAGACTAAAAGCAATTTCTTGCCATAATCTTTGGCATATTTTCCAATTTCATGCACCCTGTCTTTGCCAAAAACTATTCTGGTTGGTATGCATAGTTCAAAGTTTTCCATTTTACTCCTCTCATCAGTTTGTTTAATATTCACCTAAATATATTAGATAATTTTTTGGCAAAAATAAAACTAATTAAAAAAAGCTTTTACTGCCGCTAAAAAACAGGCCCATAATGAAAGATAACTTAATCCAAGAAGCAAGGCATGGCTAACAGAATGACTATTTTGAATCCAATATAGTCCAGAGGCCCCATCTATCTATTTCCCCTTTTATATACATATCATCAACTTTTATAGTAGGCTTTCTTCTCCATTGTTTTCTATCTTTGTCCCAGTAAGCCAGTTTTGGGTTTTCATTAAGCTCAGAATAGTTGAAATAAGCTTCAACCGGATTGCCGGCGGCAGCTCCAGCCTCGATTTTAAAAACTTCTTTGTTTATTGGATTGCTGGGTATAACAATTCTTTCAATCTCTATTTCAGTATTTTCCTTAAAAGTTAAACTTGGAACATATAGGCTTAAGCTTGTATCACCTATGGCCGGAAATAAATTGTAGCTTTTCACATGTTCTATATATTTCTTATAATAATTAAATAATTTATCAAAGATACAAATCCTTTTACCGTTAATTTCACCCAGGGGGACAGTTAAAAAATTGCCTATAAGCTTTCCCTCAATTTCAACCCACCTCTCTGATTCCCTATTCCAGGCTGCAAGGACAGGATTATTAAAATCACCGCTATAGTATACTCTTACTCCCACTTGGCTGTCTGCTAAATTGCTAAATTCCTCTTCTTCTGCCCATATTGTATAAACATTGCTTATAATATTACTACTGTAGCTGTTAAAGAGCCGCCTGAATACTTTCAGCTTTATAGAATTATCAAGCTTCACCTTGAAATTGCCATTATCAAAATTTAAAACTTCAGTTATTTCATTTCCTGCACCCGGATCTCCGGTTTCACCATCTTCACCAGTATCTTCTGGGCTGGGTTGTTCTGCTTCCTGCTCTACTTTCTGGCTTGAATCCTTTTTGTCTTTTTCTTCTTTTTTATCTTCCTTCCGATCTTCTTTACTGCTTTCTTTTTCTCCAGGCAGCTCTTCTGTACTATTTCCAGGTTCATTTTCTTCAGTACTTTCTTCCACAACTTCTACCGGAGCAGGATTTCTGGGCGGGCTCTCCTCTTTTTTTGCAATTTCCACAGTTCCAGATACAATCTCGGTTCCCCAGCTGCTTCCATCATTGGGTTTTATCTTTACCTGCCAGCTCTGCCCCTCTTCCAGGTAACCGGATCCTACAGACCTTTTGCCGTCCAGCCCCTCTACAACACTGCCGTCCTTATACCATCTTATTTCAGTACCATCCTCGGGGTCGCCATCAACATCAGAATAATCATAGCTTACAGTCAAGGTATCCCCGCTATCAGGAGAGCCTGGCTGTATAAGGACATTGGCTGTCTCAGGCAGGCTGTTTTGGATAGTAACACTGGTGGCAGTATATAACTGGCTAAATTCAGTGCCATCGCTTATCTTAATTGTTGCATACCAGCTCTCGCCCTTGCTGGTATCATCCGGGCTAATAGTTAGCAGCCCATCAAGTGCTTCAACCTTTTCACTATTTTTGTACCAGCAAATTTCTACCCCACCTTCAGGATCCCCATCAACATCATTATAACTGTAATTTAGGTGCAGGCTGTCTACACTAACTGGCTGGCCAGGCGTAATCTCCACACCACTAAGTGTGGGAATGGAATTGCCGATGCTTACAGTACCGGATGCTACTTCTTGCCCAAACTCTTCTCCATCGCAAGGCTTAACCTTTACCTGCCAGCTCTGCCCCTCTTCCAGGTAACCGGATCCTACAGACCTTTTGCCGTCCAGCCCCTCTACAACACTGCCGTCCTTATACCATCTTATTTCAGTACCATCCTCGGGGTCGCCATCAACATCAGAATAATCATAGCTTACAGTCAAGGTATCCCCGCTATCAGGAGAGCCTGGCTGTATAAGGACATTGGCTGTCTCAGGCAGGCTGTTTTGGATAGTAACACTGGTGGCAGTATATAACTGGCTAAATTCAGTGCCATCGCTTATCTTAATTGTTGCATACCAGCTCTCGCCCTTGCTGGTATCATCCGGGCTAATAGTTAGCAGCCCATCAAGTGCTTCAACCTTTTCACTATTTTTGTACCAGCAAATTTCTACCCCACCTTCAGGATCCCCATCAACATCATTATAACTGTAATTTAGGTGCAGGCTGTCTACACTAACTGGCTGGCCAGGCGTAATCTCCACACCACTAAGTGTGGGAATGGAATTGCCGATGCTTACAGTACCGGATGCTACTTCTTGCCCAAACTCTTCTCCATCGCAAGGCTTAACCTTTACCTGCCAGCTCTGTCCTTTCTCCAGATAACTGCTGTCTACACTCTGCATTCCATCCAGTTCTGCCATAAGCTCCTCATCCGCATACCACCTTATTTCAGTCCCGCTTTCTTCATCACTGTCAATATCATTATAGCTATAGGACAGTGCCAGGTTATCAGAAGCCTTGGGACTGTCCGGGGCTATAGCAACATTTTCTGCTGCCGGTTTACTGTTGGCAATGGTTACCCCAGCTGAAGTATAAAGACTGCCATAGTCTGTTCCGTCGCTGGGCTTTACAGTAACCTGCCACTCCTCCCCTTTCCGGACAGCATCTGGAGGAAGCTGGCTGCTGTCATTATATTGTTCTTGCAGACTGCCATTTTTATACCACCTAATCTGGGTGCCATCTTCTATATCTCCTTCATCATAATCATAAAATGTATAACTTGCGCCTAAACTATCGCCTGCCTTGGGATTGGATGGGGAAATAGAAACACCATCAACCAACATGGGCGCTGTATTTGCAATAGTAACTGTATTGGAGGTATAAACCTCCCCATAGTCAGTACCGTCACAGGGTTGAACAGTTGCATACCACTGCTCTCCCTTAGTGGTATTGTTTGACAGAAGTACTTTTGCTGTTTCGTCTCCATTTTCATATATATTTTCTACAACTGGACTTGAATCTCCCACTTTATACCACTTAATAATAGTTCCGTTTTCGATATCATTATTATTATCGAAATAACCATAAGAGACATCTAAATTATCACATGTTTTAGGAATATCAGGCGAAACTTCAGGCGCTATTAGTAACACTGGTGGGTCATTAGTTCCCTCGGCCAAAAGTATGCCTGGAAATAGTAGCAAACAGGTTAATAAAGTTAATACTAAAAACATAGGTAGCGTCAACCTTAACATGACAGACCCTTTCTATAAAAAGTAAATAAATTGTATTATTTATTATATACTTTTTATATCCAATCTCAATAAATTTTGTTTGTAAATTAACAGCGGAGGTTATAAAATTAAAAAAATTGTTAATTCCAAATTTATAAGGGATATACAATGGAGACTTTTGGAAATCTAGTCACAGGATTTTTAATTGCCGCTTTCTCTTCCTTCTCTGTTCTTTTCTTTATTATAATAATTTATATTTCAATAATTTCTACACTGGTAGGCCTAGGGCTTTTTATCTTATGGATTATTACACTTATTGATTGCGTTCAAAGGGATGAAAAAGATTTCCCAGTGGGTGGAGACAATGCCAAGATCTTGTGGATATTGTTATTGGTTTTAATCAACAACATAGTACCGATTATCTATTACTTTCTCATCATGCGAAAAAAACCGGGAAAAGCAAAGAAATAATTGGGCATGCCAATTAAGGGGTTGTGCCCAAGACTGCCAGATAAAAAATTACCCCTTTTTTGCTCTTCCCTTTTCTGCCAGTTCCTTTTCTAAAAAATATCAACCAAGACCTGTAATTTGATATATTTTCCCCCTTTATTTTGCCATTTAAGGAATAAGCTATACAATTGGCAGCCTGGAAAGAGCCTAAAAAATCCTAATAAATTTAATCCCCTTATCCATAAGCTTCCTGTTGACAAAAAGCTTTCTATTTGATAAACAATTAGATAGTTGTCAAACTATCTAATTAATAAGGCGGTTATGGAAAAGAGTATCGCAAGCTTAACAAAAATTTTTAAAGCTCTCTCAGATGAAAAGAGACTAAAAATATTATTATTTATCTATAATAAAGAATGTAGGTGTGAAGATGAAAAACTTTCATGCCAAAATGAAACTTGCATTAAAGATTTAACTGAGTTATTAAATATTACCCCACCCACAATTTCCCACCATATTAAAGAGTTGGTTAATGCTGGCCTAATTATTACAAAAAAAGAAGGGAAATGGGTGTATTGCAGGATAAACATAAAGGTATTTGAAAAAGTTCATAGTTTTATTAGTAAATTTTCAAACAATGAGGATTGAAAAAATTAGCAGAAGATATAGTAAGTTAGGAAAATATGGATGAACAGTTTTAAGAATAAACAGGATAAAAAACAAAAGAGGTGGACATTATGAAAACAATTAAAATCAAATGGCAGCGACTTATAACTGATGGGCAAACATGCCCAAGATGTGGGTCAACTGAACAAGAATTAGAAAAGGCAATTCCTAAACTCAGGCAAAGCCTTAATCCATTGGACATAAAAGTAATATTAGAAAAAAATGAGCTTTCGGTCGAGGAGTTTAAAAAGAATCCTTTAGACTCGAATCGGATCTGGATTAACGGTCAGCCTTTGGGGGATTGGATTGATGCAAAAACTGGCCAGAGCCCCTGCTGTGATGTTTGCGGACCTTCCGAATGCAGGACCATTGGAGTAGGAGAAGAAGTTTACGAAACAATTCCTTCAGATTTAATCATTAAAGCCGGCCTTCTTGCAGCTTCACAAGTAGCTGGTACAGAAGCAAGCCAAAGTTGTTGTGGAAGCCAGGAATCAAGTGCGTCTGAGACTAGCTGCTGTAAATAATTTTTAAAAAAAGTAAAAGGTTCTAATTAATATGGAGCGGGAAACGGGACTCGAACCCGCGACCCTCAGCTTGGAAGGCTGATGCTCTAGCCAACTGA